>NZ_JBQEPD010000006.1:0-252206 GCF_052045675.1 Brucella sp. 22210 | reverse complement strand
GCGCGACGGTCAGTCTGGTCGCCCGTCGTCATGGCATTGCGCCTAACCAGCTGTTCGCGTGGCGCAAGCTTGCATCGCAGGGTGCCTTGGTTGCCACCGCAGCCGAAGAGGAGGTTGTCCCTGCCTCGGAATACCGGGCGCTTCAGGCTCAGGTGAAGGAATTACAGCGCCTTCTGGGCAAGAAGACGATGGAAGGGGAAATTCTCAAGGAGGCCCTCGAAATCGCCAACGGCCCAAAAAAACGACTGCTGCACTCAATCTCGCTGCCGAAGGACGTTTTGCGATGAAGGCGCTATGCGAGACGTTAGGCGTTGCCCGGTCGAATATCGCTGCACGCGCCACAGGCACCCTTTCCAGAGCCCGAGGGAGACCTCCGCTTCCCGACGCTGATCTGGTTGCTCAGATCAAGGCGGTCATTGAAGAAATGTCGACCTATGGTTATCGGCGCGTTCATGCCATTCTGCGGCGCAAGGCCCGTGAACAGGGGCGTTCATGGCCGAACGCCAAACGTGTTTATCGCGTGATGAAGCGGCATGATCTGCTCCTTCAGCGCCATACCGGAGCTGCCGGTGAACGCAGACACGACGGGCAAGTCACCGTCGAGCGCTCCAATACCAGATGGTGCTCCGATGGCTTCGAGATCACGTGCGACAACAAGGAAAAGGTCCGCGTTGCATTTGCGCTCGACTGCTGTGATCGGGAAGCAATCGCTCATGTGGCCACGACAGAAGGCATCAAGAGCGAAGATGTACAGGACCTTGTCATCACGGCGGTAGAAAACCGCTTCGGGCGCATCAATATGCTGGCAGAGCCCATCCAGTGGCTTACCGACAATGGTTCATGCTTCATTGCGAAAAACACCGCGTCCCTGCTCCGGGATATCGGTATGGAACAGTGCAGAACACCAGTGCGCAGCCCGCAGTCAAATGGAATGGCTGAGGCTTTCGTCAAAACATTCAAGCGCGATTATGTCCGGATCAACCCGACGCCGGACGCCGAAACTGTCATGGCTCAACTGCCATCATGGTTCGAGCACTATAACAATCTTCACCCGCACAAGGCTTTAGGATATCAATCTCCACGAGAGTTCCTGAGCCGAAATGCTCAATCCTGAAAATGTCCGGTTTTTAAGGGGCAACTCCACCACCGTGCGAAATGCTTCGAGGGTGAAGTGTCTTATCAATCCGGGCTTGACCATGATTTTCGTCTGCAGGAGGCACGTGCCGGAACCTTTTCGCTAGGCATAGAGGACGACCGCTGTCGGATCAATCAAATCTACAGCCACAGAAGAGTGCTGTCATAATGTCAGCCTGAGCGAAGCCGATCGGGATGGCTGCGCGCTGGATGAGATCGCTCAAACTCGCCACAATACCAAGGCTGAATGGAATGCCTTAGCTCATTTACACACCTGATAACCGGAACCGGGGCATTCCGCACCTCTGTTCAAGCAATGAGAAAACACCCCTTCCGAATTCTTTGATTTATATATTGCAGCCGATAAAAATGTAATCTCCATAAAGTGAATAGGTTTCTCGTATAGATTGATTTTATATTAATGATTTTCCGTTTTGTGGATGGGGATTTATGTCTATGGATAACAAGGCAAATCGCGATTTTACAATATACATTGTAGATGACGATCAAGAAATCTGTGATTCTTTATCGAATATATTTGAAGAGGAATCCCTTCTTGCTATTTATTTTAGATCTGCACGATCGTTCTTAAGATCAATACCATTAATAGGCATTGGCTGCATTCTTTTGGATGTGAACCTTCCGGAAATGAGCGGGCTGGAAATTCAAGAGCATCTGGACAGGGTTGGAAGTGCTATGCCCATTATATTCATGACAGCGTATGGCGATATCCCCATGACGGTTAAAGCGCTCAAGGCCGGAGCATCAGATTTCCTGGAGAAACCCTTCCGACTGCAAACTCTTCTGGATGCAGTCAGCCAAGCTTTAAACAAGTACTCAAAGCGACTTGCCCTGCATGACGAGGTCGACCAGGTACGGAACCTTGCAAGCAAATTAACGCCAAGAGAGTCTGAAGTCTTGAAGGCTGTTGTTGCCGGCAAAATGAACAAACAAATTGCTTATGACCTAAATGTGCAAGAAATCACAATAAAAGTGCACCGAGCCTCTGTTATGCGGAAAATGAAAGCGAAATCTCTGGCCGAACTTGTACGCAAAGTAGCCTCTATTGAGGAGTTTTGAGCATGCGGACCGGCTGTTCCGGTCCGCATCTGGCGTGTTCAGATAATGGGTTCTTTCGCCTTTCTGAACGTGACCTTCTTCGGATCGAGATTAAGATGTCCCTGAACCAGTTCCGAGGGCGTCAGTGCCAACCATTGATTCAGCGATACGTCCGCATAGTAACTGCTCTTGAACATTTCCAGAAAGCGGAGCGTGGTTTTGCCAGTGTTCTCCACATAGTGCCCCATAGCGAAGGGAACATAGCCGACATCGCCCGCAGCATAATCAAATGTCCTTGAATGGCCGTTTGCGGCGAATACCCCCATTCTGGCTTGCCCTTCTATGTAATACTGCCATTCATCCGTATTTGGATGCCAATGGAGTTCACGAATGCCGCCAGTCTCGATTTCGACAAGAGCGGCAGCGATTGTTTTCGATGCAGGAAAGTTGCTCGAGTCGGTAATTCGAACGGTTCCATTTGGTGTTTTAATCGACTCCTGGGCCATCATACGGTGACTGAGCCGGTCAGATGCCTCTTTCGCTCCGGTTGGCCGATCATCTTGAGCGCTGGAGACAGGGACTGGAAGAGGGAACATATAACGCTCACTCTCTTTGGGAAGGTTTTCAAATGCCCCGACCGGCGCTCCAAAATTCTTCGCCAGCAGGTTGGGCGGGATATGGTTGAACCAGTCTGTTAGCAGAAAGGTGCTATCCTCATCAAAACCACCATCGTCGAAAACAAGCAGGAACTCACAGCCATCGGGACCAAGGCCCTGGATGGAATGTGGGATACCCGAAGGAAAGTACCACAGATCTCCTGGTCCGACATCGCTGACAAAATTTTCCCCCGCGGCATTGACTGCAGTAATTCGGGCATTACCGTAAAGCATATAGGCCCATTCAGCCTCCTTATGCCAATGTAACTCACGAACCCCACCTGAGTTGAGGCGCATGTCAACGCCTGCAATGCTGTTTGATATGCCTAACTCGCGGACAGTCACCTGTCTTGTCCATCCACCCGGATAGAGTTTTGTGGGTGCATCGGCAAATGAGAATTTTAGGTTGGGTATTGTGTCGGAGTCAGTTGCTGGCTGGTTGAGCATGTCGGGACTAAGCTCATCCTTAACGACGTTTCTCGGTCCAGGATCGTTTCCGCCGAGCCGGGTCTCTGTGGTTGCGGTGTTTCAGTAGCAATTGCACTCGTTGCAACAACTGCTGCTCCAGTAGTCAATGCCAGCAATGCTCCACGTCGAGATATATCGTTCATCAGATACTCCTTAGTCGTGCTTGTGCTCCCACAACAAAGATAGATACCCACGATGTTTCGGCCAACCTATACTCAGGTATAGTGACATCGGCACTTTCAAAATGTTAAGCTGCAATACTATTTAATAGTACATCTTCCGGAAGGCTGCGGTGATGTAATATTGATTAGCAAGAAGTGCGATGAGATTTGCTACGTTGAAAAATGCGACGTTAGCACTGCCAAAAGCTATGCCATTATTCGTAGAGCTGGCGGTAACGCTCCCGAAGTATGTTCTTTTGAACCTTGCCCATGGTGTTTCGCGGTAATTCGTCTACAAATAGAACCCGCTTTGGCAGCTTGTAACGGGCCAGTCGTTCGCTCAAGGCGATCAGTATATGTTTCTCTTCCAACAGGAAGCCGGGATTTTTCACGACAACAGCTGTAGTGCCCTCACCAAAATCTTTGTGTGGTACGCCAATGACTGCACTCTCAAGCACTCCATCCAACAGATCGATCTCGCTTTCGATTTCTTTAGGATAAATATTGTAGCCGCCGGAAATTACGAGATCTTTGCCGCGGCCGACAATGTTCACATAGCCTTTTACATCGATAAGACCGAGATCGCCGGTGATGAAGAAGCCGTCGTCACGGAATTCCTCTTTGGTCTTTGCAGGCATGTTCCAGTAGCCTTTGAATACGTTTGGTCCTTTGACTTCCAGCATCCCGGTCTCTCCGCTTGGAAGTTCCTCGCCACTTTCCATATCCACCACACGGATACTCACGCCAGGCAGTGGAAAGCCCACTGTTCCTGCTATGCGATCCCCCTGGTAAGGATTGGAGGTGTTCATATTGGTTTCTGTCATGCCATAGCGTTCCAGAATGGCATGTCCTGTGTTGTCGAAGAAGGTCTGGTGGGTTTCGTTCAGAAGTGGTGCTGACCCTGAGATAAAGAGCCGCATATGAGCAGTGCTTTCGCGGTTTACACGCGCGTCCTGTGACAGGCGCACATAGAACGTGGGAACACCCATCAATACGGTTGCTTTTGGCAGACGGGCCACGATCTGGTCTGGATCAAACTTGGGTAACAGAAACATCGATGCGCCGGAAATGAGCGTAACATTGCTTGCTACAAACAGGCCATGTGTGTGAAAAATCGGCAATGCGTGGATGAGCCGATCCTTAGCGACAAAGTGCCAGCTATCGCGCAGTGTCAAAGCATTGGAGAGAAGGTTGTCATGGCTGAGCATCGCGCCTTTCGAGCGTCCTGTTGTGCCCGATGTATAAAGAATGGCGGCAAGATCGTCTGGCCCGCGATCGACGTCTTTAAATTCCACTCCGGCACCGTTTGCATGGTCCATCAATGAGCCGCCGCCCGTATCGTCGAGCGTTTCGAGGACAGCACCGCAGGCGCGGGCCGTTTCGGCGAGTTTTTCCGCATTTTGCGGTGAGACGACCACAAGGGCTGGTTTGGCGTCGTTAAAAAAGTAGTCGAGTTCGGCAACGGTATAGCCCGTGTTCAGCGGCAGATAGACCGCACCGCACCGCAAACAGGCCAGATAAAGCACTAGTGCTTCGGCACTTTTTTCAACTTGAACGGCTATACGGTCGCCGGGGTTAACGCCGCGCTCGACCAATACATTGGCAAAGCGCGCAGACAGCGCCAGCATATCCCCATATGTCCAAATTTTCCCTGCTTGCGTCTCGATGAAGATCGCGTCGGTCGCGGAAATTGCGTTGCGGATGGCATCAAACAGGTGATTAGGCATATATTGTTCCCAAGGAATTTTTGGCTGCTTTTATAGGCGGCTGAATGGAAGCTGGCTTGCGAAGATTTGCAGAAGCGATGACCTCTCCTCTTTCTGCATAGGCTTCATGATTGCGCTCGATGTCATCAAGTTTGTAAAGATAGTTGACCATCAATCCGTGCGATTCCCGCATTGCTTTGGCGGAAACATCTCCGAGATAATTGAGGCGTTCCAGTCTGGCGCCGTTGCCGAGATGGAAGCGGGCGACCGCGTCGATAAGACGTCCGTTAGCGGTGCGAGCATTCAGGAAATAATGCGTGGCTGCGCGCGAGAACAGTGGTTGGATTTCGGCTGCCAAAGTCTCGTTGTTTTCCCAGCCTGCGTTTTCGAGGAGTTGTCGCAATCGGTCAAGCTCCAGTGTAGTGTCGGCTTCGACACTCGCGGTCTTTAACCAGCGTCCAAATCCAGGCACGGGTGAGAGGGTGACAAAATTCTTGAGTGCCGGTATTTCACGACGCAACTCTTCGACGACCTGTTTGATCAGAAAGTTCCCGAAGGAAATGCCTCTCAGGCCGCTTTGACAGTTGGAAATTGAGTAGAATACCGCCGTATCGGCATCGTTTGCCGCGATCGCGTCGCGCTTATTATCGAGCAAAGGGCCGATTTTGTCGGGAATTGATCGCGTGAGCGCTACTTCCACAAAGATCAAAGGCTCATCCGCAAGTTGCGGATGAAAGAATGCGAAGCACCGCCGGTCCGATGGCGCCAGGCGATTTCGGAGTTCATTCCAGTCGCCAATGGCATGAACGGCTTCGTAGCGAATGATTTTTTCCAGGATGTGTGCGGGTGTGGTCCAATCAATGGAGCGCAATTGCAGGAAACCGCGGTTGAACCAGGACGTGAAGAGATGTGAAAAATCTGAATCGACCGCTCCAAGCTCGGGCATTGATGTCTGCATATGCAGAAGCGCATCGCGCATCGTGACAAGCGCAGCTGTTCCCCGTGGGGCGGCGTTCAATCTGCGAATGAGTTCTTGCCGTCTTGGTTCCGCTGCCTCATGCAGCCTGGAAAGCGTGTCGGGATTTGGCGATGCGCGGTAATCGTCGATGGCTTTATCAAGACGAGCGCCGTTGGCACCGTATTTATCAAGGAGAGCGCTCATGAATTTACGCTGCTCGTCGTTGTTGAGCGATTCCCAGCCGGTCAGTATATCCCGCGCTAGTGCGAGGCCTGAAGCCTCTCCTTTGCTCGAAAGTAGGTGCTCACAGCGCAGCATCAGCAGTTCAAAGTTCGATTGCTTCCGCGTGGAGCGCGACGATTTTACAATGAGTCGACGACCACGGTCTGCGATCGCATCGATCATGTCGCGAAATGAGGAAATGCTGCTCATAAACCTACTCCGATTGCGCGGATTGAGAAGGTTGGACGATTTCGCCTTTATCTGTACCGGCGCCTGATCAGCTTGGTCGTCCTGTCAGGTGCATCTTATGCTTATCCCTCTTGCATGCAAAGTCAATAAGATTGTATACAAGAATTGGGTCCCTAGAACAGGATGCTTCATGTCAGAAAATATTGTCCTGAAATTGCGCGATCAGATTGAAAACGAAATTCTGAGTGGGGGCTTCTCATCTGGAAAACGTCTGGATGAGGTGCGGCTGGCTCAGCAGTTTGGCGTCTCGCGCACACCGATACGTGAAGCATTGATGCAGCTGAGTGCGATTGGCCTCATTGAAATTCGCCCGCGCAGGGGTGCGATAGTCGTGGAGCCAGCGCCAGAGCGCATTTATGAAATGTTCGAAGTAATGGCTGAACTGGAGGCCATGGCTGGCGCGCAAGCGGCGCGTCGTCATACGGAAGATGACCGCCTCGCGCTCATGGAAGCGCATCTCAATTGTACCAAATCCGCTGAAGCGGAGGATCCGGACGCCTATTATTACGACAATGACGTTTTCCACGCAGCCATTTATACCGCGAGCCATAACGGCTTTTTGAAAGAGCAGTGTGAGGCGCTTCATCGCCGTTTGCGTCCTTACCGTCGCTTGCAGTTGCGATTGCGAAATCGAATGCGAGCCTCATTTGAGGAGCATGACCGGATTGTGAAGTCCATCTTGTCGGGCAATAGCGCGGCCGCTTCTGCTGTATTGCGCATGCACATTGCTGTTCAGGGCGAGCGCTTTTCGGACCTGATTGCCCAGCTCAATGCTGGTAAATCAGGACGTTGACCAAAATGTAATAAAATCCTCTTTTAAAATTTCTCTTATCAATAATGAAATTTTATTGACATTATTTTCTTGATACTCATACTGAGTTTCAAATCGCGCTGGAGATGAAAGGGCATAGAAAAGCCTTCTCCGGGCTACGGCTTGACTTTGAATTGGCCGTGGTAAAAGTCGCGAGGAGGGAACGATGCAGATGAGAGTTGAGGACGCTGTCGCCGATGTCTGGGCGCGGTTGGATGCCCGGTCAGATCGGGTCGTGGGATTGACCAGTGATCTGGTTAGAATTCCTTCCGTCAATCCAAAATTTCAGGACCTGCCCGAAGAGGGACGTGAAGCCGAAGTGCAGGCGCTGATTGCGCGCGAACTGTCTGTTAGCCACCTTGCAATAAAGACATTTGACGCTTTGCCGGGGCGCCCTAATCTTCTGGCTGAGACGGAAGCAGTCGGTAATGGCGACCGTGATTTGATCTTGTGCGGTCATATCGACGTCGTCCCGGTCGGTGATGTCCGCGAGTGGAGCTACGACCCGTTTTGCGGCGATGTTCGAGACGGTAAAGTGCTCGGTCGCGGCACGATGGATATGAAGGCTGGTTTGGCCTGCTGCATCGAAGCACTGCGGGTGATCCGAGAAGCGGGTATCGCGCTTCAGGGTAAGGTATCACTGCACTCCGTCGTCGATGAGGAGGCTGGTGGTTTCGGCGCGAAAGCCATGGTCAAAGCGGGATATTTGGCACCCGCAGCTATCATCGCAGAGCCGGGTGGCGACGAGATTTTTATCAGCCAAGGTGGCCTGGAGTGGCTCCGTATTACCATTCGCGGTCGCCAGGGTCATTCGGCTTATCGGTTTACTGGTATGTATCCGCAGCCCCATCAGGAAAACCGTAAGGCCCCTCCCATCAGCGCTGCCGATATGGCTACGCGCTTCCTTGTCGCGTTACGCGATTATGAAGCCGCCAATGCCCGCGTGAAAAGTCATCCCATGATGGCTCCGGGCATCAATCATTTTGGCGTGGGATCAGTACGGATCGGTGCTGGCCTTGGTGCGGACGGTTTGCCGATGATCATGACAAGTCCAGGCATAGTGCCGGATGTCGCCGTCATCGATATTGATCACAAGTTCATGCCGCATGAAACCAGTGCGGAAATTCGCGCGGATTTTGAACAGTTCGTTGCACATTTTTGCGCTACAGATCCCTGGCTGCGCGAAAATCCGATCGACGTGAAATGGGATCTCTATGATCTCCACTTTCCACCGATGAATACGGCGGCTGACCATCGGTTGGTCAAGATCGTTACAGACAGACGTTCCAGCCTTGGCAAGCCAACGGCGTTGCGCGGTTCTATCGGTGTGACAGACGGTGCGCATTATGCGGTCGCGGGCGTCCAACCCATACGTTATGGCCCATTTGGTGCTAACCAGCATGCGGCAGATGAATGGGCCGACGTGGCGTCCATCAAGATGACCACCAAGGTCATGGCTGCCGCTATTCTTGATTGGTGTAGTGTCGCCTAAGCGATCATAAGCGCTTGAAATTTCGGCAGAGTTCCTTTCCGGCGCCACTGGCGTCAACGGAGAAATCGTATCGTGATGAACTTCTTCAATCCAGTCCAGATGCGCACAAAGCGCTCGCGTCTCGCTTATCTCGTCGCTTCCGCCGGCATGGCGGCGTTGGTGGCCACAGCGCTGCCGGCGGCGGCTGAAACGCTTAATTGGGCGCGTGCGTCGGATGTACAGACGCTCGACCCCCACGCCTATAATGAAGGTATAACCCATGCCTTCAACCATCAGATCTATGAGCCGCTGGTGGCTCGGTCTGACGACGGCAAATTGATTGGCGTTTTGGCGACCGAATGGAAGATGCTACCTGACCAGACCGACATTTGGGAGTTCAAACTACGCCCGGATGTTACCTTTCATGACGGTGCGCCATTCACAACTGACGACGTCATCTTTTCGTTTCAGCGCGCCATGGCACCTACATCAAACGTACGCTCGCTCCTGACGGCGGTCGATAGCGTAACTGCCAAGGACGAGCATACGATACAGATCAAGACCAAAGGCACGAGCCCGCTGCTGGTCAACAATCTTGTCAATATTTTCATGATGAACAAAGCCTGGGCGGAAAAGAATGATGCTGCATCCCCGCAGGATTTCAAGGCTGGCAAAGAAAGCTATGCCGCGCGTAACGAAAATGGTACCGGGGCTTATCGTCTTGTCAGCCGTGAAGCAGACCGTCGCACTGAACTGGCAGCCTATGATAAATATTGGGGTATAGGCCAGTTTCCTCTGGATATTGATCGCATTGTATATACGCCCATCCAGTCGCCAGCCACGCGCGTTTCGGCACTTATCAGCGGAGAGGTAAATTTCCTGCAGGACGTTTCCCCGCAGGACATTGCCAAGCTGGAACAGAACCCGGAACTGCGCGTGGTCAGGGGACCTGAAAACCGTACCATCTTTTTTGGCGTCAATATGGGGGCCGACAAGCTCACTTACGGTGAAGCGAAGGGAAATCCATTCGCTGACAAGCGAGTGCGTCATGCGATGAACATTGCAATTGATCGTAGTGTTATTGGAAAGGCGATTATGCGGGGCGAGTCCATTCCGATTGGGACCATAGCACCTCCTTTCATCAACGGTTATACGGAAGAAATGGGCAAGTTGCCCGAGGTCAATATCGAGAAAGCCAAGCAACTGATGAGCGACGCCGGATATGGCGACGGTTTCTCGGTTACGCTCAATTGTACCAATGACAGTTTCGTCAACGATGAACGTATCTGTCAGGCTATTGTCGGCATGATGGCGAAGATTGGGATCAAGGTTCATCTCGATGTGCAGCCCGCCGGTGTAGTGTTTCCAATGGTCGCCAATGGCAAGACGGATTTCTACCTGATGGGCTGGGGGGCTTCGACCTTCGACTCTCAATATGTGTTCGACAATCTTGTGCACTCCCGCAGCGAAGGACGCGGTGCGTGGAGCGCTGTGAACTTCAACAATGCTGAGATCGATGCCAAGATCGAGACGTTGGGTACGGAAGCCAATATCGAAAAGCGCAATGCGACGATTGCTGAGATATGGAAGGTCGTTCAGGACGAGAGTTTCTATTTGCCGATCCATGCGCAGATGCTGGCCCGTGCTTCGGCGAAGAAAATTCACATCACGTCGAACCTGTCCAACAGTCTCTTCGTCAAGACGATATCGGTAGACAAATGATCGCCTTCCTCCTGCGCAGACTGGGATCGGCTGTGCCAGTCATGTTAATCACAGCCTTCCTGTCCTTTGCCGCGTTTCGCTTTATCGGCGACCCGCTGCAAAATATGCTGGGACAGGATGCGACTGCGCAGGATCGCGCTCGGCTTGCCGCAGAGCTCGGCTTCGACCAACCCTTCTATATTCAGTTCTGGCGCTTCATTGTGTCGATCCTGCATGGAGACTTTGGTGTTTCAACGCGCGTCGGACGTCCCGTACTGGATTTGATTGTCGAGCGGCTTCCAGCAACTCTCGAACTCGCCGTACTTTCATTTGTGATAGCCATGGCGGCGGGCATCGCGCTTGGTGTACTGACTGCGTTGCGTCCGCGCTCCATCTTTTCGAAGCTTGCCATGACGGGATCGCTGGTTGCTGTATCGCTGCCGAATTTCCTGATCAGTATTGCGCTGATCTATGTATTCTCGGTGCGGCTCGGTTGGCTACCGGCTTTTGGACGCGGCGACACAGTTAAAATCGGCTGGTGGACGACTGGTCTGCTGACGAAATCCGGCTGGCTGGCAATCATCCTGCCTGCGATCTCTCTTGCGACCTTCCAGTTGACACTCATCTTGCGGCTGGTGCGAACGGAAATGCTGGAGGTGATGCATTCGGATTATATTCGCTTTGCTTGGGCACGCGGCTTGTCGCAGCGACTGATCTATTTTTCCTATGCTTTGAAGAACACAATGGTACCGGTCGTGACTGTTGCGGGACTGCAATTGGGATCGATCATTGCTTTTGCTGTGGTCACGGAAACCGTATTTCAATGGCCGGGTGTGGGACTTCTCTTCATTAATTCCGTCAATTTTTCCGATGTGCCAATCATGGCAACCTATCTCCTTTTGACATCTCTGATTTTCGTGACGATCAATATGGTGGTTGATTGCATCTACTATCTCATCGACCCGCGCCTGCGGGTTGCGGGAGGCGTAAAATGACGTCAATTCTGCGCTTCTTTCGTTCGGACATAGGCTACGCTTATCTTCGTTCACCGGGTGCGATTTTTGCAACGGTGGTTCTGGTTTTGATACTGATTACCGCCGTCGGCGCGCCGTTGCTGGCGCCACAGGACATTCTTGATCCGGCGCAGCTCGATCTGCTGTCAGCCAATACGCCGCCGTGGAGCATCAACGAGTTCTCCAACCAGTTTTATATTCTGGGTACGGACGATCAGGGCCGCGATATCCTGTCTGCGACGCTCTATGGAACCCGTGTATCCTTGCTGGTTGGTCTGGCGGCAGTCCTGCTTTCGATGAGTATTGGCGTCACATTAGGATTGATCTCCGGCTATTTCGGAGGACGCATCGATGCGATCATCATGCGCATTGCGGATGTGCAACTGTCTATCCCGGCGATCCTGACAGCACTGCTCATTTTTGGATTGACCCGCTCGCTCTTGCCGCCTGGTGCACGCGATACGATGGCCGTC
Organism: Brucella sp. 22210; assembly: GCF_052045675.1. NCBI lineage: Bacteria > Pseudomonadati > Pseudomonadota > Alphaproteobacteria > Hyphomicrobiales > Brucellaceae > Brucella > Brucella sp. 22210. The sequence continues at coordinate 240,124 of NZ_JBQEPD010000006.1, read as the reverse complement.
TATGTTCTTATACTGGCAATCGGCTTTTCAGGTTGGGTCTCTTATGCGCGTACCGTGCGCGGGGCGGTGATGGTGGAAAAGCAGCGTGAGTATGTTCAGGCTGCGCTCATGATGGGGCTACCGACCCGCATCATTCTCGCCCGCCATATTCTGCCCAATGTGCGGCGCCCTATCATGGTGATTGCTACCATCTCTTTGGCGCTCGCCATTATAACCGAGGCAACATTGTCCTATCTTGGTGCAGGCTTGCCTGCCACCCAACCATCGCTCGGTACGCTCATTCGTAGCGGCCAGGATTTTCTCTTTGCTGGGGAATGGTGGATACTTCTATTTCCCGCGGTCACGCTTCTGGCGCTCGCACTGGCGATCAACGTCCTTGGCGACTGGCTGCGCGACGCACTCAATCCAAGAGGGGTTTGAGCGATGGTCTCTTCAAAGCCTTCCATTCTATCGATCCGTGATCTTTGCGTCGATTTTCCCAGCCGCCATGGCACGTTCAGCGCGGTACGCAATGTCAGCTTCGACATTGCCGCAGGTGAAATTCTCGGCATAGTCGGTGAATCCGGGGCCGGAAAGTCGACTGTCGGGGCGGCCATTACCGGCCTGTTGCAGGCTCCAGGCTTCATCAGTGCAGGTGAAGTTCGACTTTCGGGCGATATCATTGATGCACGCAATATCAAGGCTATGCAGGCTTTGCGTGGCAAGCGCATCTCAACGATTTTTCAGGATCCGCTGACAAGTCTCAATCCACTATTCACCATCGAACGTCAGTTGGTCGATACGATCCGGACCCATCGTCCGATGTCGAAGGCGGATGCAAAGGCGGAGGCTATACGTCAGCTTGAAGTGGTCGGAATTCCCGAGCCCGCGCGACGCGTAAAAAACTGGCCGCATGAATTCTCCGGTGGCATGCGTCAGCGTGCCGTTATTGCACTTGCACTCTGCTCTGAACCGGAGTTGATCATTGCGGATGAGCCCACCACAGCACTTGATGTTTCCGTTCAGGCGCAGATATTGGAGTTGATCCGTAAGCTGGCGTTGGAACGCGGTGTCGCCGTCATGCTCATCACCCATGATATGGGTGCCATTGCACAGATCGCCGACCGTGTGGCTGTCATGCGTGCGGGAGAGATCGTTGAGCTGAATGACACGCAGGCGGTTCTCGAAAAGCCCCAGCACGAATACAGCCGTGCGCTGATCTCCGTTGTGCCCCGCGGCGACGTCAAACTTGATCGGTTTCCGGTCGCGGGTGCTCCAAAGAATATCGATATTGCCACGCAATGGTTGTTGCAAGGGAATGCGGACACCGTGTCATCGATCAATGATGCTTTGGTCGAGTTGCGCCACGTGGAACAGATCTACGGCGGCAAGAGCCTGTTCTTTGGCAAGGCATCAGGCGGCTTCAAGGCGCTGCATGATATCAATCTCGACATTCGACGGGGCGAGGTGATGGGGCTGGTCGGGGAGTCCGGATCGGGTAAGTCGACCATGGCGCGTATATTCGCAGGTCTGACGCGCCCAAGTCATGGCCAGATGTTTTTCGGCGGTCAGGATGTCTTCGCTGCGCCTTTTCCGGTGCGTCAGCAGATCAGACGCGACACGCAAATGGTGTTCCAGGATCCCTATTCCTCTCTTAACTCGCAGATGCGGGTTGGGGACATTATAGCAGAGCCGATGGTACATTACGGGCTTGCAACCAGTCGCCGTCAGGCCGAACCAATCATGCTGGAGCTATTGAATGCCGTGGGTCTTGATGCCACGGCCGCCCGCCGATATCCTCATGCGTTTTCCGGTGGCCAGCGGCAACGCATTTCCATTGCCCGGGCTTTAGCAAGCCGGCCGCGCTTTCTTATCTGCGACGAGCCCACTTCAGCGCTGGATGTGTCTATTCAGGCGCAGATATTAAACTTGTTGAAGGACCTGCAGCAGCAACTATCACTGACCATTCTTTTCATCAGCCACGACTTGCCGGTCGTTCGCCAGATTTGTGACCGTATTACGGTGCTGCAACAGGGCCGAATTTGTGAAATCAACGCGACGGAAGATCTGTTTGGTTCGCCACAGCATGCTTACACGACCAATCTTCTGTCAATGATCCCAGATATGCGAAGGCGCACACATTGTCTGATGGGGGAAATGGCATGAGTGTCAGGGACAGGTTGACCGATGGCGCTATCGATTTCACGCGGTCGGAACTGAAAATTATACGCGAACTTCTGTCGAATTACCCAGCTTTGGGGCTCAACACGGTCGCTCATTTGGCATCAGTTGCCGGGGTCAGTGATCCAACTGTTGTGCGACTTGTGAATAAGCTTGGCTTCAGCGGTTATCCGGAATTTCAGGCCGCACTTGTCAGCGAAGTGCAGGAGCGTATGAGTTCTCCTCTTTCAATGATGGATACGCGCAAGCCTGCACCGGGGCAGAACAATTTCTATCAGCATTTTCTGGATGCAAGCATTCAGGCGCTGGGGACTGCCAAGTCGACCATGCCTGCACATGATTTTGAAGCTGTCGTGGATGCGGCAGCTGATACTAGTATGCGCATTCACTGTTTGGGTGGGCGTTTTAGTGGCATGTTGGCCGGCATGTTGTGGGCTCATATGAAACAACTGCGTTCCGATACACACTGGATCAACGGAGCGGAAGCAGATGAGGTCGATCGCCTGATTGACCTTGGACGCAAGGACACGCTCTTCGTTTATGATTATCGTCGATATCAAACCGGCACCATCCGATTTGCGCGACACGCCGCCGATCAAGGGGCGAAAATCATTCTATTCACCGATCGGTGGCTTTCTCCCATTGCCGAGTTTGCCGCACTCACACTCACGGCACCGGTTGATACAGCTTCACCCTATGACACCATGGTGCCTGCCATGGCGCAGACTGAAGCGTTGATCGCTGCTCTCACTACGCGCTTTTCAGCCACATCGCTGAAACGCATCCAGCGGCTGGAAGAACTACGCCGCAGCTATGCAATTACCGAAGACGCGCTCAAACCAAGCAAGTGAGCGCATTCGACAGACCGATCTCATGAGGAGAAGACGATGGCTTCCATCGAAGTAAAATTCGGCAGTGATCTTTTGCGTCGTGAAAGCGCTTACGAGCGGGACATGACCTCTCTGCTGCTGGTGGATATGCAGCGCATCTGGTGCGAGCCCAATCTCGATCCGACGCACCCGCAGGATGCTGACAGCTACTATCATCGCCGTCTGCGCGATTTGGTGGTACCCAATCAAAAGCGCATTCTCGAAGCAGCGCGCGCTGCCGAGTGCAATATCCTTCACACGATCATCCAGAGCCTAACAAATGATGGTCGTGATCGTTCGCTCGATCATAAACTGTCTGACATGCATGTGCCAAAAGACGCGCCTGAGGGGGCAGTGATCGACGCACTGAAGCCGATTGAAAACGAGATCGTTCTACCCAAAACCTCTTCCGGCGTCTTCAATTCGACCAATATCGATTACGTACTGCGCAATCTCAACACCCGATATCTTATCATTGCCGGCGTTGTCACCGATCAATGCGTCGACATGGCGGTGCGTGACGCTTCCGACCGGGGCTATCTCGTCACGGTCGTGCATGATGCCTGCGCTACCTACACGCAGGAACGTCACGAAGCCGCACTCAACGCTTATGCTGGCTATTGCTGGATCACCGATACTGAGACCGTTCTCGCGCGGCTCAATGCACTCAAGGTCTGACATCGAATTCTGGGAAAAAAGATGGATAATCGCACGAAAGCCGATGCGAGCTTCATGGAGCTTGCTACCATCGTCACGACTGATCTTTGTGGCATTACACGTGGACGCAGCTTTGCAGTGAGCGAACTCGACAGTTATTTGCGCAAGGGTGTGGGCTGGGTGCCAGCCAACCTGGCATTGACACCATTCGACGAAATTGCCGAAGACAATCCATGGGGCTCGAAAGGAGACCTGCGTCTGATGCCGGATGCAGAGAGCCGCGTCCGTGTTTCTTGCCTTCCAGACGAAACACCGCTGCATTTTTACCATGCTGATATTACCCATCTCGACGGTTCACCGTGGGATTGTTGCGTGCGTACTTTCCTCAAGGAGACGATTGAGGCGTACGAACGTGAAGCCGGCCTTCGTGTTGTGAGCGCGGTTGAACAGGAATTTCAGATCATCGGTGCAGATTGGCCAGATGCGCCAGCTTTTGGTTTGCGTGCGCAACGTCGCACCGGCACGTTTCCTTCCCTGTTGATGCGCGCACTGGAAGAGGCTGGTGCTGAACCGGAAATGTTCCTGCCAGAATATGGCAAGAATCAATACGAAATTACATGCCGACCCGCGCCCGTTCTTGTTGCGGCGGATCGTGGGGCCACAATTCGTGCGGTGACACGGGAAGTTGCGGCCAGTTTCGGCTGGCATGCTAGTTTTGCTCCGAAAATTTCGGCAGATGGGGTCGGCAATGGTGTCCATCTCCATGTCAGCTTCACCGATCTTGATGGCAATCCCGTAACTTTTGATCCTGATCGCCCCGGCAGGCTTTCGAAAATAGCCGGATCTTTTGCTGCTGGCGTTATCAAGCATCTGCCCGCACTCGTAGCTTTTACGGCACCGTCCGTATTGTCTTATCCGCGGCTTGTGCCGCATCATTGGAGTGCGGCTTACACCTGCCTCGGCGAAAAGAACCGAGAGGCGACGCTGCGGATTTGTCCGACCCTCGATCTACCGGGAAGCAATCCGGCACGGCAGTTCAATATGGAGTTTCGAGCCGCAGACGGATGCGCGAGTCCGCATCTGTCACTCGCGGTTCTGTTGCGGGCAGGCCTTGAGGGTATCCGGGCCGAGCTTGAACAGCCACCGCTCACCAATTCCGACCCGGCCGATATGACCGATGCAGAGCGCGAGCGACTGGGCATCCGGAGGCTTCCTGCCAGCCTTGAAGAAGCGCTCGAGGCACTTCAACAAGACACCACCGTAACGGGTTGGTTCTCAAAAGATTTCATTGATTGTTACCTGGCAATGAAACGGAAAGAGATCAGCATCGTTTCCGGGCATACGCCTGATGAACTTTGTAGCCGCTATGCAGCTGTCTATTGATACGGGACAGGCTATGAAAGACGAAACGAGATTTTCGGCGGTGGCGGCGCGTCATGACCCAGTGAAACCACTATTAGCGATTGACGAACCGCCGCCATATGCGGTTGTCAACCCCGATGGGGCATCGCCCTTTTTGCTTCTGTGTGAACATGCGTCCAATCGCATACCACGCGCGCTTGGCGATCTGGGTGTGTCATATGAGGAAAGGCAACGACACATCGCATGGGATATCGGCGTGAGCGCGCTGTCCCAGCAACTGAGTGCCGCACTCGATGCGCCGCTGTTTATGACGAATTACTCGCGTCTGGTCATAGACTGCAATCGGCCGCTACATGTGGCCTCCGCCATTCCCGAAATCAGCGAGGCTACGTCTGTCCCTGGAAACCGTGGGCTTAGTGAGGTCGAGCGCCAGCAACGCATCGACACGTTGTTTCGCCCTTTTGCCGATGCTGTCAGGCGCAGGCTGGATTGGCGGACCGAACAGAGCCAACCCACAATCATCGTCGGTGTGCATAGTTTTACACCCGTTTATAGCGGAACGGTAAGGCCATGGCATGCAGGCGTTCTATATGGGGAAGCCAAAGTCTTTGGCCGTGCTTTGATCGCTGCCCTGGAGAAGGAAACCGGTTTAATGATTGGAGATAATGAACCGTATAATATCCATCCAGACGAAGATTACACAGTACCGACCCATGCTGATAGCCGGAAATTACCCGGCGTTTTAATCGAAGTCCGTCACGACCTCATAGAAACTCATGGCGATGTTGTTCAATGGGGAAGATGGCTGACCTCAGCCTTGCTGGCGGCTGCATCTGCATGACGAATCTTGAGGCGGGGAAAACTTCTTTTATTCACCGTCTCAGCTGAAGCTGGGTGTAATGGCACAAGGCTATTCAGTCTGAAACGAGATGCATACCGCGCTCGGCAAATAAGGCTTCAACGTCGCTTGGCTAAACGAAACTGATAATCGAGCCACAACGAATGTCCGATTTACAGTAGGTGGTTCAAGCGACGCTAATCTGGTCCTAGCGAATAAACTTCGACATGGAGATCGACGTCGCGGCAACCTGAACGTGATGTGCCAATTCGGCTTCGACGCGTTCGAGCGACCATCTTGTGGTCGGCGCGGCGATATTGACGGCTGCAACGGCGCGGCCACGTTCGTCGGTTACAGCGGCGGCAACCGAAATATCGCCGAGAACCGTTTCATTGGCCACGATGGCATAGCCCTTTTCGGCCGCCTCCTGAATACGGGCTTTCAAGCGGCCCTTGTCCGTTACCGTATAAGGCGTCAGCGACTTCAATACGGAGCGTTCGAAGACTTCTTCCTGCTCTTCCGGTGAGCGGTGGGACAGGATGACGGTTCCCGATGCCGTGAAAAGGGCGGGTAGGCGACTGCCGACCATAATGTCGACATTGACGAGGTGCTGGCCTGGAAAGCGACCGACATAAACGATTTCCGTCCCGTCCAGTTCCTGGAGGTTGGCGGTTTCACCGACCGTTCGGCTGATCTCCAGCAGATAGGGGGCTGCCTTGTGCAGGACTTCATGGGCGGAAAGATAATTATAGGCGAACTGGAGAACCTTGGAGGTCAGGGCGTAGTTACGCGTATTGTGGACACGGCGCAGAAAGCCAAGCGTCTCCAGTGTGTGAACCAGACGCTGCGCTGCGCTGCGATCCAACCCGGCCAGTTTCGCGATTTCCGAAAGCGGCATTTGCCGCTGCGGCCCGTCGAAGGCGTGCAGAATCTGAAATGTCTTTTCGGTCGATCCGACGAACAGGGACGAGCGCTTGGGATCGGCTTCCTCGCGGCCTGTCTCTCCCGACTTTTTCCCTGTATCTGCCTGCATCGACATATCGGTTCTTTCATTTTCTATTTGCTGCGAAAGCGCAGGACCGTTCGGCCCTGCGCTCGAAAGGTCGGGTTGCTGAACCCGACTTCATCTCTGTATTTGCCTAACTAATTGCTCAAGAAGCAAGATCGACAGGCGATCTTTCGTACTTGTCCAGAAGACGTGCATATTCCTTCTTGAGCGCTTCGCTCAATTCGGGCTTCGGCTGGCGCAGCGGTGCAAGCATGGTCGGCGCGTTGACATTGATCAGATCCATAACGGACTTCATCGGGCCCGGATTGGTTTCCGCGAATGCGTGGTTCATCAACGGGATCAGATCGCGGTGTAATGCCAGCGCTTCGGCGGTTTTGCCTTCACTTGCCAGGTCGAACATCTTGCGCCAGACACGCGGCAGAAGATTTGCAGTCACGACGATACCGCCCGTCGCACCGGCTGCAACATGCAGTGGGAACAGGTGATCTTCGCCGCTGAGCACTGCGAAGGACGAAGCGTCAACGCCTGCCACCACACGCAGATAGTGATACATGTCGGTATTGCAGGCCTTCATGCCTATGATGCGTTCATGGCGAGACAGCTCGTGTGTGACTTCCGGATCGATGGCGATACGCGTGCGATACGGAATTTCGTAGAGCAGGATCGGCAATGGCGACTCGTCCGCATAGCGCAGGAAATAGTCGCGGATGCCAGCCTGTGTCGGGTTGGTATAGTAAGGCGTGATAACCAGCAGAGCATCTGCACCGGCCGCCGCGAAGTCCTTGGCGGAAGCAATGGCGTCATGATAGCCAGGGTCGAGCACGCCCGCAACGACCGGGCCCTTACCTTCCATGGCCTTGGCCGAAAGCTCGACAAAACGGTTGCGTTCGCCACGCGAAAGCGCACCGTACTCACCTGTACCGCCGAGCGGCACAACGCCGTCAACACCTTGCTGGTCGAGCCAGGCAAAAAGTGCTTCGGTGGCCTTCAGGTCGATCGTGTCGTCGCTTTGAACCGGCGTAACGAGGGCAGGCAAAATGCCGCGAAGGCTGGAAGAATTGATCATGGATAGTCCTTTCATGCGTATTCAGTAATTGGTTCAGCGCGACATGCTGCGCTGACGCAAACGGTCGGCGACGAAAATCAGCACCGAGATAAAGACAAGGAGGCATGTCGATACCGCAGCGATGACCGGTGATACCTGAAGGGTCACTTCATCCCAGAACTGCTTTGGCAGGGTTGAATTCAAACCGCCCGACGAGAACAGCGCGATTGTGAGTTCGTCGAAGGAAGTCGCGAAGGCAAAGAGAAATGCCGAGAACATGCCTGCGGCCAGCATGGGGAAGGTGACATAGGCAAGACTCTTGACCGGGCTCGCGCCCAGACTTTGTGCTGCGAGATCGAGACGCGTGTCATAATTGCGCAGCACTGCAACCATCGTCATCACCACATAAGGCACGCAAACCACCGTATGGCCGATAATGAGGCCGACGGAGGTTCCGACCAGTCCGAGTTCTGCGAAGACATAGAACAAGCCGACCGCGATAATGATGCGTGGAGCCACGATGGGCGACAGTACGAAGGCGAGGATTGCCGCCTTGCCGCGAATATTGGCGCGGGCCAGTAGGAAGGCCGCGGGAATACCGATCAGCATCGACAAAATACCGGCACCGAAAGCCACAACCAGCGACCGCCAGAGCGCCTGTGACCAGACTGGTGTGTTCCACATCTGCTCATACCACTGCATGGTAAAGCCGGAAGGCGGCCAGTTGAGCCCGGAAGCACTGAACGAAATCGGGATCATCATGATGGCTGGCAAGCTGATGAGGATCAGTAGTGTCCAGACAAAACCGCTCAGCAGTTTCGGTGATTTCTCCGCGTCGGAGCTTTTGCGGCTGCCGGGGAAAAGTGCAATTAGCCGGTCACTGATATCGCCGATGACAGCAAGGAATCTGGCACCGGCACGACGAGCGGCGGTATCGCGGTTCACATTGGCGGTTGCTGTTTCTCCGGTCAGGCTCTGGAAGCCGAAAATCCGGTCATAGATGATGAAAACCGCAAGCACGACCACCAGAAGCAGCACGGATATCGCACCGGCCAGACCCCAGTTCAGCGTCTGCTGCACCTGATCAATGATGAGCTGGGTGATCATGGTTTCAAAGCGACCACCCAGAAGCGATGGTACGATGAAGAAACCGATTGAGGTGACGAAAACCATGATGGCTGCCGCTGCCACGCCCGGCATGGACAGCGGGAAATAGACTGTCCAGAAGGCAGAGCCTGGACGGGCTCCAAGCGTCGAGGCGGCGCGGGGCAGATTGCGGTCGATGTTTTCCATTACCGACAGCATGGTCATGACGGCGAGCGGCAGCATGGCATGGACCATGCCGACGAGAACCGCGCCGAGACTGTAGATGAGGTTGGCCGGACGGTCGATCACGCCAATCGCCAGCAGGAACTGGTTGATAGCGCCATTGCGGCCAAGAATAACCACCCATGCGAAAGCGCGCACCAGAAAGCTTGTCCAGAAGGACAGAAGCACGAGGAAAATCAGCCAACTCTTAGCCTTGGGGCCCGCCTTCGAGATCAGATAGGCCACCGGATAACCAAGCAAGACGGAAAGTGCGGTGGTCGCCAACGAGATCTTGAGCGTGATCCAAAGGACATTGAGATAAAGGCTGGAAGCAAAAAGCTGCTGATAGGCGGCAAGCGAAAAGCCGTCGCGGCCGACAAAGCTCAACGACAACAACTTGCCGACGGGATAGACGAGGAATGCGAGCAAAAGCACGATCAGCGGTGCGATCATGAGCAGCTGCTTGATCCATAGCGGCATCGGCTGTTTGCTGGAACGGGTTGGGAGAGCGGTCATGGTCAGGCCTTCCCGTTACCGGCAATGGTGACCGCGTCGGTGCCGTGCCAGGATAGCGCCAGCACGTCGCCGATCTGGAAGGCGCGACCGGAGATGCGCGTCGGGAAAGCGGCAACCAGTTCCGGGAGGGTTTCGTCTTCAGCGCGCATATAAATCTTGGTCAGGCTGCCCGTCACCATAACATCGGTTACGGTAGCGCGAAGTGCCGAAGATTCGCCGTCGCTTGCCAGCGTCACGGCAAGGTTTTGCGGGCGGATCATGACATGGATGGATGCGGACGGCTGAACCGGACCGTTGCTGAGCGTGCAAGCCTCAACGCCCTTGGCACCGATGCGGACAATCGCTTCGTCACCATCAATCTTTTCGACCGTCGCAGGCAGCAGGTTCGATTCACCGAGGAAGTCGGCGACAAACAGCGTCTTTGGCCGGAAATAAAGGTCAGCTGGCGTGCCGAGCTGTTCGATATTGCCGGAATTCATCAAGCAGATGCGATCCGACATCGTCATCGCTTCTTCCTGATCATGTGTCACATAGATGATTGTTGCACCGAGCTCACGGTGAATGCGCTTGATTTCAAGCTGCATGTGTTCGCGCAGTTTCTTGTCGAGCGCGCCGAGCGGTTCGTCCATCAAGATAATCGAAGGCCGGTAGACCATGCAGCGGGCCAGTGCCACGCGCTGCTGTTGGCCGCCGGAAAGTTCTTTCGGGTAACGCTGTGCAATATGCGGAAGGCGGATCATCTCCAACGCTTCGGTCGCGCGTTTGCGGGCCTCTTCGGCGGCCACTTTGCGCATCTTCAGCGGAAACGCGATGTTCTCCAGAATGGTCATATGCGGGAACAGAGCGTAGTTCTGGAACACCACGCCAATATCACGCAGATGCGGTGCGCTATAGGTCACATCCTCGTTGCCGATCAGTACCGCGCCGTTATCAGGGCGAGCGAGGCCTGCAATCAGGCTGAGAAGGGTTGTCTTACCCGATCCCGATGGGCCGAGCAGGGTCAGGAACTCGCCTTCGGGGACGAGAAGGTCCGTTTCGGCAAGTGCGATAAAATCGCCATAGCGCTTGGCGAGTTTCTGAATGGTAAGGCTGGATGAAGACATGGCAATTCCGCTGGGCTAGAGCGCGTTTCGATCAATTCGTGCTGGATCGGCGCTCTAAATTTTTGTTTTACCGAACATCGTATCTGCTCGAAGTGGCAGGCCCGGTTGGCGCCGGACCTGTTGCTTCGGGTTAGCTCAAGAGCCAGCTATTATAACGTTCGATGGCCTTGTCCTGATTGTCGTACCAGTACTGGGCATTGATCTTGACGCCATTCTTGATGTGATCTGGGAAGGTCGGGCAGTTCTGCGCGACTTTTGGATCAATGATGTCGAAAGCTTCCGGCTGGGTAACGCCAGCGGCGAAATATTCGACGAGCTGGGCCTGACGCTTCGGATCAGAGGCGAATTTGATGAATTCCCGGCAAGCGTCGGCATTCGGCGTTCCGGCGAGGATTGCCCAATTATCAAGGCCCCAGATGTTCTGATCCCAGACGATTTCAACCGGCGCACCGCCCGACTGGGCCGACTGCGCACGCGACACCCAGGTTGGGATCATGTCCACTTCGCCGGAAATCAGCATCTGCTCAACCTGCGCGCCACTGGTCCAGAATACCGAAACATCCTTCTTGATGCGGTCGAGCGACTTGAAGGCGCGGTCGAGATCGCATGGGTAGACATCGGCATTAGCCACGCCGTCCGCCATCAGCGCCTGTTCGATGGTGTCAAACGGGTGCTTGCGCAGTGCGCGGCGACCTTCAATCTTCTCCAGATTGAAGAAGTCGGACCAGGACTTTGGTGCTTCGCGGCCCTCAAAAGCGTCCGTGCGATAGGCAAGGACGGTGGTGTAAACATTGTTGCCCACGCCATAGTCCGACAGGTACTGCTTCGGCAGGCTGGCGATGACGGCTTCACTTTCGAGGCCATGCTTTTCGAGATATTTCTTGTCTCCAGCAGTCAGCATGAGAATGGTCGGTTCGCTGATCTTGGCCATGTCCCAGGTATAGGACCCGGCATCAACCATCAAACGGATTTGCGCGGTCGGTTCCGCATTGGCCTGAACGCCCACGACTTCGATGCCGGTTGCTTCCTGGAACGGACGGTAGAAAATGGCACCGTAAGCCTTGGTATAAATGCCGCCATCATCACGCACGACGATGCGCTTGCTCTGGGCGCGAGATGGCGTCCAGATCGCTGGCGTGGCGAGAGCGACTGCACCTACTGCGGCGGTTTTCAGAAACTGGCGGCGTGACCAGATGGAATTCTTGATTGTCATATTCGTTCCCTTTCAAAGCAATGCTGAACCCGACAAGTCTGTCGGCTCTGGAGGATTTTATTGGCCTGTCGTGTCGGTACCCGCTCTTGCTGGCGGTATGAGACGGCCAGGGTTGAACAATCCTTTCGGATCGATCGCTGACTTCACTGCCCGCATCAGGGCCAGATCGGTGGTTGTCTTGTAACGCTCCATTTCCTGAAGCGAGACCTGCCCGACACCATGTTCGGCGCTGAATGTGCCACCCAGTGCAAAGGCGGCGTCATTGACGGCATGGCGGATATCGGCGGCAATCGCATCGCGATTTTCCAACGATTTCCAAACGTCGAAGGTGAAGAATGGAATGAAGTGCACATTGCCGTCGCCCAAATGGCCAACGATGACGAGCGAGGCATTGGGCGCGAGAGCGAGAACCGCAGTGCTTGCGCGATCAATGAATTCTGCGGTCGCCGCAACCGGCACGGCACAATCCGTCGTCAGTCCGACGCCAGCCTTCTTATTGGCTTCGGAAACGCTGTGGCGTACTTCCCACATGGCGGCGCGCTGGGCTTCGCTACTGGCGATGACGGCATTTTCAATCAAGCCATCTTCGAAAGCCTCTCCAAGCAGACTTTCAAGTGCTGCATCAAGATCATCCTCGCCACCGCTATCGGAAAGCTCGATCAGCAGGTGCCAGTCATGTTCCGTATCAACCGGCGATCGGCGTTGCGGGACGTTTTCCACCACCAGATCGAGTTGAAGACGATTCATCAATTCAAAACCGGAAAGCTTGGCGCCGTAACGCTCCTGCACAGTTGTCAGGAGCTTGACGGCGGTATGAGCACTCGAAAGTCCAGCCCAGGCCACGACGTGCCGGATCGGCTGCGGATGCAGCTTCAGGACGGCGGCAGTGATGATGCCAAGCGTGCCCTCGGAGCCGATGAACAGATGCTTCAGATCATAGCCGGAATTGTTTTTGCGCAGTGCCTTGAGATCGGACCAGACAGAACCGTCCGGCAGGACAGCTTCGAGGCCGAGGATGTTTTCGCGGGTATTGCCATAACGCAGAACTGATGTGCCGCCTGCATTGGTCGCGATGGTGCCGCCAATCTGGCAGGAACCTTCAGCACCGAGGCTGACCGGATAATAACGCCCGGCATCGTTTGCTGCCGTATGGATATTGGCCAGGACGCAGCCTGCGTCGACTTCCATCGTGTTGTTCACGGGGTCGACATTACGGATGCGGCGCATCCTGTCGAGACTGACGATAACGGGCGCTGGGCCATCCTTTGCGGGAACGGAGCCGCCAACCAGACCAGTATTGCCGCCTTGCGGCAGAACGGCGACGCCGTGGCGATTGCAACAGGCGACGATAGCCGCAACCTGTTCCGTGTTTGCCGGGCGCGCAACGCAAAGCGCTTCGCCGCTATATCGTCCGCGCCAGTCTTCGGTGGCATGCGCCATCTCCGCGGCATCGACGATCACAGCGTCCGCGCCAATTAGGTCAATCAGTTCCGCAATCACTGGCACTGTCATTTTCCCATTTAATTGTTATGCAATTACTTTGATTGAAATATGATAGAGAATAATTTCTGGAATGCAATAATGAGTCTTCGATGCCGATAATTTCTCAAAAACTGTTCACAGGGAGAGGAATGAAAAGAGAAAACCAGTTCTACTCACAGGGTCTTTTGAGATTGTGGGTCACTTGTAATGACTATGAGCGCAATCGTTGCTTCCATTCCGATCCGACATTTCGCCGAGAAAGCGTGGTAAAAGCAGCACCTGTCGCGCTGTTGGGGAATTGCACTATGATATGAATTGAAACGCCAAGATGGCGCGGTAACAATCGCGGTCGTTACGATCAGCAATCTCGTGATTTCGGCTATGCCATCCTTTATCCAAACGAATACAGAATGACGCAGCGCGCTTTAAATGGTCGCAATGAACTGGCTTTTGTGGGGTAGAAACGCAAGGCTGACCTCAGCCGGTTTATCAACCGGCAGGCGTGGCGGGTGCGATACAGCGGAGGATCAGTTCTCTATTCCCAAGTCGCCTATGAGTGCTTCGCGTTTTGCGAGCGCATGTATTGCTTGATCGCCAAGCGCTCGCGCGACCAGATTGAGCAGTCCCTCGCAGAAGACGATATATGCGCCCATACTGTTGCTGAAGAAGCTGCTGTTATGGGGAATGAAAAAGGCATATTTTGAGGGCACGACGAGTGGAGACGCACGGGTGTCGGTGATGGCAATCACATCAATGCCGTGTTTCGCGGCCACCTTTGCCACATCGGCAACATTGCGTGTATAGGGTGCGCAACTCGCCACCACAATGACATCCCCATGCGAGAGCTGGGCCGAAGGGACAGACCGAGGCCGCTGACGCGCTTGGGCTTCATCGCTACAGCCTGATGGTCGACGTCATCATGCCTCAAGCATTCAAACTATCTTTGCCGGCCACTGTTGGTTTTCTTGTCCAGCTTCTGAAGGGCACATCGCTGGCCGCGATTGTTGGCTTCATTGAACTGACCCGCGCCGGTTCGATTATCTCTAATCAAATCTACCGACCACTTCTCGTGTTCGGTGTTGTGGGGGCGATGTATTTCGCCATGTGCTGGCCACTCTCCTTGTGGGGCAGGCGTATCGAACGACGCATGGCCGCTGGCCTCTCCAGATAAGAAAGGAAAATTTCTCGTGACAACTGAGAAAAAGTCAGATGCGCAGCCGATGATCATGATGCGCGATGTGGAGAAGTGGTACGGCAATTTTTATGCCCTGAAGAAGGTTTCCCTGACAGTCGGCAAGGGTGAAAAGATTGTCCTGTGTGGTCCCTCGGGGTCAGGTAAATCCACTTTGATCCGCTGTATCAACCGGTTGGAAGCCAGCCAGGGCGGTGAGATTGTTGTTGCCGGTCATGCCGTCAAGGAAGACCAGACGGCCATCGACGCGGTACGCCGTGAAGTTGGCATGGTCTTTCAGCAGTTTAACCTGTTCCCGCATAAAACCGTTCTGGAAAACTGTATCCTTGCACCGATGCGTGTGCGCAAGCTGTCACGTGCTGAAGCGGAGGCGACCGCGAGAAAATATCTCGACCGCGTGCGTATCGGCGATCAGGCGGAAAAATATCCGGCACAGCTTTCTGGTGGCCAGCAGCAACGCGTTGCTATTGCGCGGGCACTTTGTATGGAACCAAAAGCCATGTTGTTTGACGAGCCAACTTCGGCGCTGGATCCGGAAATGGTCAAGGAAGTTCTCGATACAATGGTGTCGCTCGCTCGCGACGGCATGACCATGATCTGCGTGACACATGAGATGGGTTTTGCGCGTCAGGTGGCGGACCGGGTCATCTTCATGGCTGATGGCGAGATCATCGAGGAAAATGACCCTGAAACCTTCTTCCGGGCACCGGCGCACGCGCGCACGCGAACCTTTCTCGGCGAGATACTGCAGCACCATTAGGCAACTGGCATTCGATGATATGATACTCGCAGGGATTTTGCATGTGCTCCGAGGCGCGAAATCCCTGCACGTATCGTCACGAGCGTCAGATCATCGAGCGGCTCAGGCCACCGTCAATCGGTAATGCCACACCATTGATGTAACTTGCTGCCTTGCTGGCCAGGAACGCAACGGCCTCGCCGAATTCTTCCGGTGTGCCGTAACGTCCTACCGGAATTTCCCTTTGGCTTACGGCTGCGATGACTGCTGGATCAACGCCGCGTTCAGCTGCATCCAGCGCGTCCAGCCGTGTGGTACGCTCGGTGGCAAACCGGCCGGGCATCACCACATTGACCGTTACGCCATCTCCGGCCACTTCACTGGCAAGCGTCTTGGCCCATCCAGCAAGGGCTGATCTCAAGGCATTGGAAGCTGCCAGATTGGGAATAGGTTCTCGGATACTTGTCGAGGATACCGCGATGATCCGGCCGAAACGGCGCGCGCGCATTGCCGGCAAATAATGAGCGGCCACCTCTATCTGGCTGAGAAACATGCTTCTGATCTGCGTGTTCCAATAGGTTTCGTCATATTGAGAGGCAGCCACCGGAGCGGGACCACCGCCATTGAGAAGCAGGATATCGATGCTGCCAACGGCTTTGTCCACATTCTCCATCATTCTTGAAACACTGACGGGATCGGTTAGATCGCTGGTGAAAGACATCACCGAGCCCGCATATGTGCCGAGGCGTTCTTCCGCCGCGCGCATCGCAACCTTGTCTCTACCGACGAGCGCAATATTCACACCTTGCTTCGCTAACGCTTCTGCAACGCCGAATCCGAGCCCTTTGCTTCCACCCAGAAGAAGCGCTGTCTGCCTTTTGTCATTCATTTTAATGTTCCAACTCAAATACGGGTGCCACTGATCGACCTGACGGCCGTGACCATCAAAGCGATATCTTCATCGGTGGTGCTCAAATGTACGGAGGCACGAAGTAGCTCCGAAATCCCGCGTATTGACATATCGTAAGGCGTGTAGCCCGGTCCGTTCATGCCGATATTGATGCCCTGATCAGCGAGACGCTGCTTGACGCTCCCACATGGGAGGCCATCAATCACAAAAGTGACGGCAGCGCCTTTGCTGTCTCCCAAGTCGAGCAGCTTTACACCTGGCACTTCAGCAAGCGAGCGACGAAGCAAAGCAGCTTTCTGATCGAGCTCCAGCCGGATATGGTCCACGCCCAAGTCGAGAGTTTGTTCGATTGCTTTCCCGAGGCCGAGCTTGAGAGCCACCGATTCCTCACCGAACTCAAAAGCTCGCGCGCTTTGTGCCACCACAACATTTCTGTCGCTTAAAGTGGCGGACACATTATCGATGCTGCGTGGTACGATTGCGTCTGCAAGACGGGGCGAGATATATGCCAATGCCGTTCCACGCGGCCCGCGCAAAAATTTCCGCCCGCACGCGATGAGTGCATCGCAGCCCAACTCGGTAACATCGATTGGTATCTGTCCAATTGCCTGGCTGGCGTCGATGACGAAAAAAGCTGACGACCCGGCTTGCCGGATTGCTGAGCCAATCGCTGCCGCAGGGTTGATCAGTGCGCTTCCCGCGCCAACCCAGGTCAGGGCAACAATGCGAACATCCGGCGAGAGGCTTTGACCGAGCGCTACGGGATCGACGGCGCTTGTTTCATCCGAGGCCATCAATGAAAGTGATGCGCCATTCAGGTCTGCAGAGCGTTGCAGGCATAAAACATTGCCAATCCATTCCTGACGGCTGACCAGTATCTTATCGCCGGGAGAAAGCGGTATCGAGGCGATCAAGTTACCGTAAAGCTGGCCATGACTGGTTCCAAAAGCGATATCCTGCGGCGAGCAGCCCAAGAGCTTTGCCGCTGCTTGATAGGTGTTGCTGATGGAGGCCGATGCAAGCGCACCAGCCTCCATCGGGCCGCGTTCCGCCTCGAGACGCAGATGGTCTACGATCACCTGAACCGTTTCGGGAGAAGGCAACCCAGCGCCGCTATGATTAAAATGCACGACGGACATTTGCAGGTCCTTTGATCAGCGAATATGGAAAACGGCTTCGACTTCGACCGGCACATTGGCTGGCAGTCCTGCCACGCCAATTGCAGAGCGTGCATGCACGCCGTGTTCACCGAAGACCGCATTCATAATTTGCGAAGCGCCGTTGCCGATTTGCGAATAGGCGGTAAATCCCGGCACGGCATTGATAAAGACTGTAAGCTTGGCCAGTCGGACGACGCGATCCAGATCACCATCAAGCGCTTCATTGGCCCAGAATATGACATTCGCTGCGCAGAGTTTCGCGCTCTCGAGAGCGGTTTCTATATCAATCTCGCTGCCGACTTGCCCGACATAAGCGATGTCGCTGCCTTTTTCGGGTATCTGGCCCGAAACATACAGAAAATTGTCGACTTTTGTCGTTGGCGAGAAGGGCAGGTTTGGCCGGGCCAGATTTGGCCATTCGATACCGCAAGCGGCCAGTTTGTCTTTATAGTCGGACATTTGAAACTCCATTTCCTGGTTCTGATTTCATATTGTCAAAGGCCGCACCCCTCGTGTACCCTTATAATTCTTAGCGAGGTATAAGGATTTATTATGGAGGCGAGTTACGATCTCAGGCTGCTCAGAATGTTCATAGCCGTGGCTGAAACAGGCACAGTGAGCAAGGCAGCTGATCGTCTTGCGCGCACGCAGGCTGCCGTCAGCATGCAATTGCAGAGGATCGAGAAAGAGCTGGACAGTGAACTCTTCAAGCGGTCCTCGCGCGGCGTTTCACTGACCGAAGCGGGAGAAGCCTTTTTGGCTTATGCGCGCAGGGTCATTGCTTTGACCGAGGATATGCAGCGCGGCTTGGTCGATAAGAAGCTGGTCGGCCGTATTCGGCTGGGTCTCTTCGAAGATCTGGCAGTCACGCGACTTCCGGGCGCAATTGCCCAGTTCAGGCAGAAGCATCCATCGGTCGACATTGAGCTGAGTTCATCCAATTCGGCACAGCTTGCGCGATCCTTTGACGAAGGGCAGACCGACATCGTCGTTGCGGATCCTGCCCGGTTTGCCCAGCCGCCAATGAGTTTCCTATCTTATCAGTTGGTCTGGTGTGCAAGCCGATTGCTCGACGTGGACGAGGAGGGGCCGCTTCCTGTCGTTCTCTTTGAAACATCCTGTTCCTGGCAGGATCGAATGGTCGCTTCCCTCGCTGAAGCGGGTATTGCGTGGACCGTTGGCTGTCGCGTGAAAAGCTTGCCCGCCATGTTATCGGCACTGCGGGGCGGGCTAGGCGTTGGCGTGTTGTTTTCCGAAGCGGTCCCGCCGGATTGCGAGACTATAAACGGACGATACAATCTTCCCTCAGCGCCGGTGGCTGAATTTGGGATATATACGGCCGATGATCCATCACCGCTTGTTTCCGAACTCGCGAAATCGCTCGATGTGTTATCGTAGCGTTACGCTCGACAATGCCATCCATCAAACCTGAACAATATCAATTGATTGGAATTTGAAAGGACGCAGCATCTCTTGTGGCAGATTTGGCTCGGTCACAAGGGTAGTGATTTCTGCCAAGGGTATGACGTGATAAGGCGACGCGACACCAAGTTTCTCACGGGTTGCCAATACGATCGTCTCCGCGGACTGACGGGCGATCAGCCTTTTGATAGCGGCTTCTTCGCCGTCTCCGGTAGTCGCGCCGGTTTCCGGATGCAGGCCCGTCACACCCATGAAATAGGCATCGGTCCGAATCCGGGAGATCGCTTCCGCGGCCACTGAGCCGACTGTAACGATGGAATGTTTGAACAAACGGCCGCCAATCAACTCGACTTCAATAAGCGGATGATGTGCCAGTTCAACAGCAATATTGGGACTATGTGTGACAATGGTCGCCTTGAGGTCGAGTGGCAATTGACGAGCCAGTTGTATATTTGTCGTGCCGCCATCGAGGAAGACGATCTGGCCGGGTCGGATCAGTCGAGCCGCAATGCTGCCGAGCATTGTCTTAGCAGCCGAAGTAGCGTCCTCACGTGTTGCAAAATCCGCAACGGCTGCTGAAGCGGGCAGGGCTCCGCCATGCACCCGCAAGAGATGACCTTCGCCCGCAAGTTCTCGCAAGTCGCGCCGAATTGTGTCTTCTGAAACGCCTAATTCCCGGCTGAATGTTTTGGCGACTATTCGACCATCGCGGCGCAGCACCTCAAGGATCAAGGCCTTTCGTTCAGTCGTCAGCATATCTATCGCCCATTGCACGAAAATCCTTGACTCTGCATGATATTGCACGAATAACACGTCAATCTGGCGGCGGCTAGCCACTTATCGTGTCTGTGTGGAGGTTATTGTGAGTATTGCGCATCGTGTTCGGGTGGAAGACGTCACCCTTCTCTCCAACGACTGGTATGTTCTCAAGAAAACGACGTTTTCATTCCAGCGGGCCGACGGAAGCTGGCAGAGCCAGTCGCGAGAAACCTACGACCGTGGTAACGGCGCAACCATTCTCCTCTACGATCCGCATCGCAGAACTGTTATCCTCACCCGCCAGTTTCGATATCCAGCCTTCGTGAACGGACACGATGATCTGTTGATCGAGGCGCCTGCAGGGTTGCTGGATAATGCGGAACCGGCTGTGCGCATTCGTGCGGAAACGGAGGAGGAAACGGGCTTTCGCGTACGTGATGTGCGGCAGGTTTTCGATGCCTTTATGAGCCCCGGGTCGGTGACGGAACGGCTCCACTTTTTCGTCGGAGAATATGAGCCAGGAGATCGCGTTTCACAGGGCGGTGGCAAGGAAGATGAAGGTGAAGATATTGCCGTGCTCGAAGTCGATATCGACGAGGCACTGGGCATGATTGCTTCCGGTACAATCCGGGATGGCAAGACGATCATGCTTCTGCAATATGCTGCTTTGAACCTGTTTCGGACTTCATAACTGTACCGATTTCTCCAAAACCGCATATGCGTAATGGTCTTTGACGATCTGATCCGATTGTTGAGTAACCATGCCGCGTGACAGCGCGAGCAAGGCATGCCATAGGGAGGCCAACTTATCACAAGGCCTTCACACTCATGATCCGTATCGACAATATCAGCAAGTCGAATAGCCATCGCATTCTGTTTATCGAAACTTCCGCTGCTTTGAACCGTGGCGAGAAGATCGGCCTTGTCGGGCCAAATGGCGCTGGCAAGACAACGCTTTTCCGTATGATCATCGGTGATGAATTGCCGGACGAGGGTCAGGTCACGGTCGAAAAAGGCGTAACGGTCGGTTATTTCGACCAGAATGTCGGCGAAATGGGCGGGCGTTCGGCTGTCGCCGAAGTCATGGACGGGGCAGGACCCGTCAGTATTGTGGCGGCAGAGCTGCGCGAGCTTGAAGCGGCAATGTGCGATCCTGATCGTCTCGATGAGATGGACACCATCATCGAACGCTATGGTGAGGTTCAGGCCCGCTATGAAGAGCTTGATGGTTATGGACTGGATGGCCGAGCCCGTGAAGTGCTCGCCGGTCTAAGCTTCAGTCAGGAAATGATGGACGGTGACGTTGGCAAATTGTCCGGCGGCTGGAAAATGCGCGTGGCGCTTGCCCGAATTCTGCTGATGCGGCCCGATGTGATGCTGCTTGACGAACCGAGCAACCATCTTGATCTTGAAAGCCTGATCTGGCTTGAAGCCTTCCTCAAGAATTACGATGGCGCCTTGCTGATGACGTCGCATGATCGCGAGTTCATGAACCGCATCGTGACCAAGATTATCGAAATCGATGGTGGCTCGCTGAACTCCTATGCTGGCGATTATGCCTTCTATGAAAGCCAGCGCGCGCTGAATGAGAAGCAGCAACAGGCCCAGTTTGAGCGTCAGCAGGCAATGCTGGCCAAGGAAATCAAGTTCATTGAACGGTTCAAGGCCCGTGCATCCCATGCGTCGCAGGTGCAGAGCCGCGTGAAGAAGCTTGAAAAAATTGATCGTGTGGAGCCTCCGCGCCGCCGCCAGACTGTGGCTTTCGACTTCTTGCCGGCGCCACGTTCTGGCGAAGATGTCGTCAGCCTCAAGGGCGTCAACAAAGCTTATGGCAGCCGCACAATTTATGACGGGCTGGATTTCATGGTTCGCCGCCGTGAGCGCTGGTGCATCATGGGCGTCAATGGTGCGGGTAAATCGACGCTGCTTAAGCTTGTCACCGGTGCGACCGAGCCGGATCAGGGCATTGTTAACCTCGGTGCCAGCGTAAAACTCGGCTATTTTGCGCAGCACGCGATGGATATTCTCGATGGTGACAGCACCATTCTTGAATGGTTGGAGCAGCGCTTTCCAAAGGCTGGGCAGGCGCCGCTGCGCGCCCTTGCCGGCTGCTTCGGTTTCTCCGGAGACGATATCGAAAAGAAATGCCGCGTGCTGTCCGGTGGTGAGAAAGCCCGACTGGTGATGGCTGCGATGCTGTTTGATCCACCAAACTTCCTCGTGCTCGATGAGCCGACGAACCATCTCGATCTCGATACCAAGGAAATGCTCATCAAGGCGCTTTCATCTTATGAAGGCACGATGCTTTTTGTATCGCACGATCGTCGCTTCTTGGCGGCGCTTTCCAATCGTGTGCTGGAACTCACTCCAGATGGTATTCAGCAATATGGTGGTGGCTATACCGAATATGTTGAAAGCACCGGTCAGGAAGCGCCGGGTCTGCATGCTGGTTGAAGGACCGGCTAAAGAATTTTACTGAACCCGTGCACCGTCCGCTCGGCGCTTTGTTCTCCTGTCGCTTCGGCGACAAGAGGGGTCGCAAGATCGCGCTATTGAGCGGTACTGATGTTGAAGGCGAAAGGGAAACTTTGTGGCTTTCACTGGGGATTAAAATCGGGGTCACTTCTTAACTGGAAACTGAAAATTGACGCCCGCAAATATCTGCCACTTCGGCGAACCGTCGCCTTGGTGCCAAACCGTATATTGCGGTTCTATAAACGCATTCATTGTAATGCCTTTTTCAAGCTCGAAGACCTTGCCGATACCGAAGCCAACCGGGATGTAGCCCTCGTTATCTTCCAGATTGAAATTCCATGTTGCTGTCGAGCGCAGATACCAGCCGTCCTTTAAATTGTAATTGATGATCGGCTCGACGGTTGCCAGACTGACATTGTCTCTGTCGCCGTGGCCTGCGAACGAGGCCTGATAGGTTACCAGTCCGCCCAAGAGGCCCCAGCTCTGTGGGGCAACGATGACGCCCGAGGCGCCAATTTGCCATTTGCCATTGCCGAGTGCGTCATCTGTGGCGGTCGGGATGACCAGTATTGGTCCTGCACCCAATGTTATGTCGCCGTGCTTGGGAAGGATGAAAATATCCATCAGCGTGAGATCGCCCAGCCCCGTTACGTACCCATCGGGAAACTCAGGCGCAGTGGCGATGGGCAATGTATATCGCAACAATTGCGGCAAGCCGGCGATGTCTGCTGGCACTAATCCACGCAGGAGAAACTGATTGGCGCGACGTCCGGGCAACCCGAATAACTCAGCTGATTAGTAATTATGGAAGTTAACGGTAATCTTTGGTGTCAGGGGGTTGTTGGCATCATTCACCGACTAATGTTCTTGTGCCATGACGACATTAGTCACGACGACGGAGAACAGCAGGCCAAGACCTGTACAAACGAACGCCGACATAGCGAACTCCCCCTAAAAACATATTGATAAAATCGTATCTAAAAAGTGCTGAAAATGAAGTTTGTTACAGTAACAAACATGATATTTCTTCAGCTTTTCGTCGCAACTGCATCGCTTGAGCGAGCGAGCTAAAGTTATCGGTGTGCGGGAACTGACATTCGTTACCGTAACGTGCTTCATTTTTATCCGGGTTCCGCTCAGCTTATTTAAAATTGAGGAGATTGAACCTTGAAACGGATATCTTCTGTCTTTTTCGCCTCATCAATGGTTTTGCGCTCTGCTCCGCCGAGTTGTATTCGCCAGATTACACTGGCCTTGCCGCCAAGACGCATACTGCAAAGAAGAACAGTGACGGCTTCACGGACATTTACTTCGGACCGAAAAATCCTGGTGTCGATGCGCACTGAATTGCGACAATTCCAGACAAGGGATTCTTCACGATCTCAGGCGTTTACGGGCGGACGAAAGCTTCCTTCGACTGAACCTGGAAATCTGACGACGTCGTAAAACTCAAGTGAGAGCACAGCTATGAGAAAGCACTTCCTGATTACTACGGCAATCCTCTGTCTGACATCAGGTCAGACATTGGCCAAGGATTATAAGATGACGACGCCGATACCGGATGAGATCGTCACGCCCGATTCAGTCGATACGCGCATCGCACGTTGAAGTTCAATGACGGTGTGCCGACAGTGGAGACAGCACAAAAGGTCTGGGACCAGCTCGATTTCAGTCGTGGTATTGAAGCCTTCCTCAATGGAATTCCCGGTGCCTCAATGGTGGCAATCCGTACGGGTCTGCGTGAAGTTGGTGCGAAACACGGAACAATCGGTGTCTTTTCGACGCTGATGGATTCGAAGTCGTTGTTCCTGACGCCCAACTCCGAAACCATCTATTTCTGGAGCTGGCTGGACCTCAAAGACGGACCCATTGTGGTTGAAAGCCCGCCCGGTATTCTTGGGGTTATCAATGACTTCTGGTTCCGCTATGTGACCGATCTTGGCAATGCGGGCCCTGACAAGGGCAAAGGTGGGAAGTATCTCTTTGTACCACCTGGCTGGAAAGGCGAGAAGCCAAAGGGCTATTTCGTGATCCAGTCTCCAACCTTCGGCAATCTCCTCTTTGGGCGCGCTTTCATGAAGGACGGCGATCCTGCACCGGGCGTCGCCAGCCTGAAGGCCAAGCTGCGTACCTATCCGTGGGCAAAGCGCGCCAAGCCTTCCGAGACGAAGTTTCTCGATTTGTCGGGTAGGGTCATGAACACCGTACACGCCAATAATTTCAAGTTCTTCGAGGAGGTCAACCAAATCATACAGGAGGAACCGGCGGGTGCGTACGGACCTGATATGACGGGAATTTTCGCAGCCATCGGTATGGAAAAGGGGAAGCCATTCGCCCCTGACGCAAGGCTGAAGAAAATTCTTGAAGATTCCGTCGCGGTTGGCAATGCGGCGGCTCGCAACATAGACTTTCGTCCTCGCGACCCCGCCGTGATGATCTATCCGGACCGCAAATGGACAACACCGTTCATTGGTGGCAGCTACGAATGGATGACTAAGAGCGGAGCTCGAAACTTCGATGCGCGCACGCTCTTCTACTACGCTGCAACGATCAATACGCCTGCCATGGCCGTGGCCATGCCGGGGATAGGTTCTCAATATGCTGCAGCAAACTTCGACAAGGATGGGAATCCTTTTGATGGTGCCAAAGCCTATCGCCTGCACGTTCCGGCAAATGTTCCAGCTAAGGATTTCTGGTCTGTTGTCGTCTACGATACGCAGACGCGTTCCATGCTGCAGACGGACCAGCAGTTTCCGAGCCTGTCCAGCGAAAAGAACCTCAAGAAGAACGCCGATGGTTCTACCGACATTGTCTTCTCGCCCGAGCGGCCTGCCGACACAACCAATTGGATTCAAACGATTCCCGGCAAATCATGGTTCACGATTTTCCGTCTCTATGGTCCGCTGGAGCCGTGGTTCGACAAATCGTGGAAACTCGAAGATTTCGCTGAGGTGAATTGAACCCGCATTATCCCGAACCTTGGAGAAGAAGATGAAAAACCGCATCGTTATGACAGCCCTTCTGGCTGCGTCGCTTTCATCCGTCGCCTTCGCGCAGGATGCTGCCACATACAAGTTTGAAAACGGATACCCCACCCCGGAAGCGAGCAAACGCGCTCAGGATGATGCCGATCTTCAGCGCGCGCTGGTGGCTTATCGCTTTTGGTACCCAACCGTTTCCATCGAGGGCATTTTCAACGGTAATCGCGAGGCCGGGATCGAGGATAACGCCGCATATGGTGGTACGGCTGCCGGCCCGCGTCAGGTGGGCTTCACACTGAACTCCGACACGCCCTACGGTTCAGCAACGCTTGACGTCGCGAAAGGGCCAATGGTGGTAGAGTTACCAGTCGGCGCTTATATTGGTCTCGTCAACGATCACAATCAGAGCTGGGTGCTTGACATGGGCATACCGGGACCGGACGCCGGAAAAGGCGGTAAGCATCTGATTGTCGGGCCGGACTACAAGGGCAAAATCCCCAAAGGATACTTCGTCGGAAAGACACAAACCTACAAGAACTTGCTCGCCGTACGTGCGTTGCCTGTCGGCGGAGATCAAGACAAAGCATTGAAGGCCCTGGAGGCGATCAAGATCTATCCTTTGGCTAACCCAAAACAACGTCTGAAATTCGTTGATACGACCAATATGGATTTGGACAGTACCTCACTCAAATGGGAGGACAATATCCAGTTCTGGCAAAAGCTCAACGACATCATCCAGCAGGAGCCGATTGTCGCAAAGTTCGAACCGATGTACGGCCTGCTTTAGGTGCTGGGCATTGAAAAAGGCAAGGAGTTCAAACCGGACGATCGGATGAAGGCAATCCTTCAGAAGGCCGCACGCCAGGGTCGAGACCAGATGCTGGTCTCGGCATTTGACACGGCTCGCACTGACAAGCTCGCCTGGCCTGACCGTAAGTGGGAATGGGTCGGTCTGGTTCCCGGAAGCGCTCAGTTTGAAACCCCGGCCGGGATTGATCTCGAAGCGCGTGACCGCTGGTTTGCACAGGCAATCGTGACGTCTCCTGCCATGTTCAGACGTACGCCTGGAGCAGGGTCGCTTTATTGGCTGGGTGCTCGTGACGGCAGCGGAGCTTGGCTCGACGGCGGTAAAACCTATAAGCTTTCGATCCCGCAACCTGTTCCGGGCAAGCTATTTTGGTCTGTAACCGCCTATGATGCACAGACGCGTTCAGAAGTGCAGACCGATCAGGGCAAGGCGGCTCTTCGATCGCTCTTTGAATTGAAAGATGCAAGCAAGAGCGAACCAACCGAACTGTACTTCGGGCCGACCGCACCCGCTGGTCAGGAAGGTCGCTGGATCAAGACGGTCCCCGGTCGCGGCTGGTTTGCCTATATTCGCATCTATGGGCCTGACAAGCCGGCTTTCGATGGAAGCTGGAAGCCTGCCGACTTTGAGGAAGTGAAGTAGGGCTCAGAAGATGATTTTGTAATTGCAGAAACTGGCGCCGGGGCCGTTTTGCGTCCCCGGTGTCTAACACATGAACGCCTCTGTTCTCTCTTCCAGTCGGCGGGCTGGCGGACCAAATCGCCGCATCATTTCTGCTGCGTGATGACATCGACAGGATGTCGGAGGGGACCCGAATTAGGTTGCGACAGAACCGAACAGTCGGGTAAAGAAGCAGCATGACTGTTAGAGAGATTATCAAATATCCGGACATGCGTTTGCGAGCGCTTGCCGATCCTGTCACGACCTTCGGCGATGATCTGCGTGTTCTTGCGCGCGATTTGCTGGACACGATGCGTGCTGCACCGGGGATTGGTATCACAGCACCTCATATCGGCGTATCGGCACGAGTGGTTGTGCTGCAACTTTCCGGAAATGGCAGCGAGAAGACCTATATTAATCCCGAAATCGTGTGGGCTTCTGACGAGAAAATCGTCCATGACGAAGGAAGCGTGTCCATGCCCGGTATTGTCGAGAAGGTCGAAAGACATGCTCGTATCCGTATTCGCTATCAGGATATTGACGGCAACGAGCAGACCGAAGAGTCCGATGGTTTGCTTGCGGTGTGCCATCAGCATGAAATTGATCAACTCAACGGCCTGTTCTGGATTCAGCGCCTGTCGAAACTTAAGCGTGATAGGCTGATCAAGCGCTACCAGAAAGCTCTCAGGTAAGCCGTTCAGAGACGGAGGTGGGAAAGTTTCTATTCCCGTGAGGGGAAATGAAACTAACCTCCCAGTGCCGCAGCAATGCCCACAATTACTGGCCCCATAAGTGGTAAGAGCACATTTGAGATGGCATAGGTAACTGTGTACCCGATTACCGGTGTAGAGTTTCCCGCCTGAGACACAAGTGCGCTGATCGTTGGCGTACTGCAATGCTGACCGGCAATTGCACCAAGAAGGATTGGTGTATCGATTTTCATCAGTTTTGAGCCAACAAAAAGCGACACCAACGCAGGCACGAACGAAACAACCAGACCCAGCAGTGGGAGGATAAACCCGTATTCGAGAATGAGCGCGATTGCATCGGGGCCGGCACTCAATCCTATGGCGGCTATAAAAACAGCCAATCCAAAATCTTTTGCAAACTCCGCCGCCGGAACTGGAAATCCACCACATGCTGGATTTCTCATGTTGAGCCAGCCAAAAGCAAGGCCGGAAATCAACGCGCCACCGCCAGATCCCAACGATAGCTCCCAACCACGGATATTGAACGAGAATTGACCCAAAAGAAGGCCGACGACGATACCGAGGCCGAGAAAGACAAAGTCAGTGCTGCCGACTTTAGGCAATGGCTTACCCAAAGTTTCAACAGCGCGGGAGACCGGCTTGTCTTGTCCATAGAGTGTCAAGACGTCGCCTTCATGGAGAACTGTACCCGGCAATGCCGGAATAGTCTGACCCAAACGTCGGACGTTCGAAATGAATACTCCGCGCTTTAGATCGGGCGAGGCCGACTGCCGCAATTGTCGGATCTGACGCCCGAAAGCTTCTTTTCGGATGAGAACGACTTCCCGCGTTACAAGTGCCAGACTGGTTCCGTCCGGCACGGGAACTTCCTCTCCGAAGAAATCCTGAACTGCTATCACCGCGTTGCGGCGGCCATGCACAATGACAATGTCATCTGGATTCAACAGGAAACTAGGGTCTGTTTGAAGGACTTTTTTATGTCGGCGCACACGTTCAATCGTTACTGCCCAATTCCAGCTTTTCTCCAGATCGCCAACTGTCTGCCCCGCTAGCGCCCCCGCGCGAAAGGCCCTGGCGACGAACATGGGTAAGCCCTCAACCTGATCGTCGTCATCGTCTTCCGAGCCCAGTTTGCGGGCCAGTGCCTGCGCTTCGGTTTTAAGGTCAACTTTCAGAAGCATGGGTGCAAGCTGGGTGGTGAAAACAACAATTGCGATGAGGCCGAACAGATAGGTGAGGCTATAGGCCGTCGCAACGTTCGCCTGTAATTGTTCGATTTGTTCTGGTGAGATCGCGAGATGCGAGATCGCTTGCGACGCCGTTCCGATCACCGCAGATTCAGTTGCAGATCCGGCAAAAAGACCAGTCGCTGTTCCAATATCGAGCTTGAACAGAACAATCGCCATCGAAACCAGAATGGTGACGCAAACGACTTCAATTAAGGAGAATATTCCATAGCGCCATCCGCCCCGGATATTGGCGAAAAACTGAGGTCCTGCAGTGAAGCCCAACGCGTAAATGAAAAGGGTAAACGCGCTGTCCTTCAGGTCGGGCGAAATGCGCACGCCGAGCTGCCCTATGGCGAGCGCTGCCAGCAAGGTCCCACAAACCCCGCCCAGCCGAACCGGGCCAATACGCAGTTTGCCAATAAGGTAACCAATTGCAAGGGAGACGAAGAGCGCGATGACAGGGTCTTTAAGAAAATACACTGCTGCCCCCAGCTACCCAATCTATATTCTAAAGATAACGCATACCTAATATAATAATGTGTTTTTTCTGACTGTCTAGATTTGGGCGAAGCTTTTCACGACGATTATTTTTTCAATTACTTGCAGTGGCCGCGTGCGATGGGGGGCGTTTCTGGAGATGAAATTCTTCAAAAAAACAACACCATCTTGTCGGGGTCTTCTGTTCGTTGAGTGATTGAATATCTTGATTTTTATCAGGCGCTAAAGATCTCTGGGTCAGAAAATTGGCATGATCAATAGAAATATGAGGCTGCAATTTTTCTATTGAATAAATATCAAATCGAATTTATTTTTGATTCACATGCTTTTACACTCAATTAGTTTTCGGAGATTCAATATTATTTCTATCTAAATTAGATAAATGAAGAATAAATGGGCGGTTACATTAGCCGTAAGCCCTGATAGTCATCAGCAGGTTTTTGGGATGAGTATGGAAAAGTGACCACTTACCCTCACGGTCAATGGCGCCAGGGTTGGACCGATGGATGTCCCGCTTGGAATGCCTATGGTCGACTTTCTACATGAGTATCTCGACTTGACGGGAACGCATTTCGGATGCGGTCAGGGCATTTGTCACGCCTGTACTGTCATAGAGATAAGGCCTGACGGTACCAAGACCGAAAGCCGTACGTGCATTTACGATGCTCATTTCTTTGACGGCAAATCGATCCTCACGATTGAAGGTCATGCGAAGCGCGACGCGACCGGTGAAATTCTCGCGCTGACGCCCGTCCAACAGGCATTTATCGACCATTTTTCTTTTCAGTGCGGCTATTGCACGCCAGGTTTCGTCGCAGGCGCTACTGTTTTTATCGAGCAACTCAAGCGGCAACCTGTGAAGCGCGGCGATCTGGAAGCAGCGATTGAAGAAGCACTCGACGTTCATATCTGCCGTTGCACGGGTTATGTCCGTTATTATGAGGCCATCCGCGATGTCGCTTTGGCGACGCCGGGCTGTGTGATCGGCTAGTCGGGAGCGCTGCGGTCAAGGTATGAAACACAAGCGTCTTTATCACTTTGCTGTAGCTGTCGTGTTGATTGTCATCGCGGGGGGCTGTCGGTGTTGTTGGGTGTGTTTCGCAACTCATCCTTGACGCCCGATCTGAAAACAGCCCTTTCGGCGGTGCAAATGCAAGCGCTTGTCCCTCGTGGACAGGAACTGGAGCGCGCCGCCGATTGTTTCGGTTGCCATTCTCTGCCAGAAGGGCCGATGGCTGCAGGTGGTGTGGCTATAAAAACTCCGTTCGGCACTTTGCATTCGACAAACATTACGCGTGACCCGACCTACGGTATTGGAAAATATAGCCGGGCGGATTTTCACCGCGTGATGAAGTATGGTGTCGCGCCGGGCCATCGCAATCTCTATCCGGCCATGCCGTTTCTGTTTACCCAGGTGACGACGCCGGACGATATTGACGCGCTATATGCCTATCTGATGACGATACCGCCGATTGCTCTCCCCAATAAGCGCAATAGCGCCATCTTCCGCCTCCCTGTGCGGCCTTTTGTGAATTTCTGGGCGCTGCTCAATTTTCCTAAACGCGAAGCACCACAAAATGATCAGCGATCAGCGGACTGGAACAGGGGGAGTTATCTGGTTGAAGGGCTGGCGCATTGTGGCGGATGTCACACGCCGCTCAACCTCATGATGGCGCCCGACTTTGCGCGCAATTTGCAGGGCGGCATATTGGAAGGCATGGTTGCGCCTGACATTACCCAGCCCATGTTGACACGACAGGGTTTCGATATCCGCGCCTTGAGCCAGTATTTGAAGACCGGCATCGCTCCACAGGGAACGTCGTTCGCTGACATGAACACGGTGACCCATTTTTCCACCAATGTCATGTCCGATGACGATATTCGCGCGATTGCCACTTATCTCCTGACGGACAAGGACGGTAATATTCCGGCAGCAAAGGCAGCACTCCAAGTTTTGCCGCAGGCCGTGACACTGCCCAGGGATAGTACCATGGACGAGGGCCGCATGGCCTATATTTCTGCCTGTGCAGGCTGCCATGGCTTGAAAGGTGAAGGCACACCGAACGTCGCGCCAGCCATGAAAGGCAATGGTATCGTGGCGCTGGATAGGCCGAATGCGTTGATCAACACGATCTTGAACGGCATTGCTACGCAGACATTTACAAACGGGCAGCGCATGTATGCCATGCCCTCCTTTTCCGACACTATGGACGAGAGCGAGATTGCGGCTTTGGTCAGCTGGATGCGCGCGCAATGGGGCGGACAAGGCGGACATCCGGTTACCGGCGGGGAAGTCAAAGCGTTCCAACGTTCTGTTCGATAATTTGCAGAGTTCATTTGACCGTATCATGAATGGCATTCCAGCGCGGTTGATTAAGGAGATAGATATATGGCTGCCGGAATGTCACGCCGTGATTTCATCAAATTGGGCACTTTTGCAGGTATATCCGTCCTCTTTGCGCGTCTTCCGAACGCGCAGGCGCTGGAGGTGCAATCGGGCCCGGCAACGGCTGACTGGATCGGTGCCGACGGCAAGGCGCGTTATCGCTGGGATGCCGTGCGCAAGGTAACCGGCGGCAAGACCTTTGCCCGCGACTATCGCGCGCGCGACATTCCCGGCTGGACCAAGGAACAGGGACACGCGTTTTTCATCAAGGCGACGAAGGCCGACTGCACTTTCGAAGGCGTGGATCTGTCACTGCTCGGGGACGATCTCCAGCCTGATCGTTTGGTGTTGCATGAAGATCTGGAGCGGGACGGTATTCAAGTCCCACAAGTGTCAGATCTGGCGGAAGAGTTCTTCGGTAGAAATTTTCTCGTCCCGAAAGGCGAAACCCCGCCCTTGCTCGGCCATCCCGTTGCTTTGCTTGTCTACAGCGATTTCGAGCGTTTCGAACTGGCAAAGCGTATGTTGCGGTTTGAAACGGACATCGTGCGTTATGGTGCGCAGACTGGCCCCAAACCGCCTAGGAACTATGGCGCGGCGCGTTATGTGCGCATCGGTGGCAAAACGCCCACATCGCCTTCCGTTTATTCATCCTTCCAGGACGCGACGATTTTCGGCAACTTCAAGGGTGACGAACCCGTATGGCCGGACGAAAGCCCGACAGGCATCTTCGTTCCCCGCTCTGTGCAGACCCGGCATCGTGGCGGTGGTGCGCGTAATCCCGAAAAGGTGGGGCGCGAGACCTATGAGTCCATGCGTCGCGGCATGAATGCTGCCCATGAACTGGCCACCGAGATCGACGCGGCGCGGAAGAACCCAGATAAGGTTGTTCTTGATCGCAAAGCCTTTTCCCAGTCCGTTGATCCTTCGGCGCTGGAAGCGGACAATGGCAACGCATGGTACGATAAAAAAACGCGAACATTGCATATCATCGCCGCTGTGCAATCGCCTTATGATGCGGCTCGCTTTGCCGCGATGATCGTCAAAGGCAACAAGACCTTTCCGGTCGAGGAGATTACGCTCCTTTCCGGGACAACGGTGGGCTACGGTTCAAAGGACCACTCTATTTTCCCGCTCTATTGCGTCATGGCCGCTTTTTATGGTGGCGGCAAAGCCGTGCGTCTTGCCAATGATCGCTATGAGCAGTTCCAGCTTGGGCTAAAGCGACACTCCATTCACATGGACGTGTCCCTCGTTGCCGACCGCAGTACAGGCCAGTTTGAAATCATGAAAGGTCAATATGTCGCCAATGGCGGCGGCCGGGCCAATTACTCATTTTCGGTGGCACAAGTGGCTGCTACGGCGGCGCAATCGATCTACTATTTGCCCAAGTCGGACTTCAGTTCTATCGCGCTGGCAAGCCGGGCAGTGGAGGCAGGCTCGATGCGCGGCTACGGCGCGCTTCAGGTCATGTCGGTGACCGAGTTGATGGTTGATGAGCTGGCGAATGAACTGGGCGTTGATGCCATCGAACTTTGTCGGCGCAATGCCACCAAAGCTGGCTATCTAAACACGCAAGGCGCGCAGCCACTCGGTGATCCACGCAATATCGAAATGCTTGACAAGGCCGCGGCCAACTCGCTCTGGATCAATCGCGCTCAAGCCAAGAAGGATTATGATGCGGTGCATCCGGGGCGTCTTTATGGCATCGGATTTGCACAGGTGCAGAAGGATTATGGCACAGGCGCCGATACGTCTGCGCTTGCACTGGAATTCGATGCACAGGGGCGGTTGACCATGCGGCATTGCGTGCAGGAAATCGGCACCGGGGCCACGACTGCCCAACAGGTTCTGGTGCGTGATATTATCGGCAAGGTGCCGGATGACGTCGAGTTCGGCGTTACTGATTTTCCGCAGCTGCCTATCATTGCCGAACGCTCGCCCTACACGATCTCCCAAGCCCAGCAGGATGAAGCGGAGAAAAACCCGTTCTGGGTGCCTGCCACCTTACCCGCGATGAGCGCCTCCAACAGCGCCTATTTTTTGAGTTTCGGCACGCGCCAGGCGGCGCAGTTCCTGCTGCAAAACAGCATTTGGCCGGCTGCCCGCGCAATCTGGAGCGAGGGACCGGGCGGTGGAGAAATATCGGCGGGCAACATGACGTTTGCTGATATGCGCGTTGTGTCGGATGGCGTCGTCGGTGGGGGCATGGAAACGCTGTCCTTCGAGCGCATTGCCCGTAAGGCCCACGCTCTGGGACTGATAACAGGCGTGGCGCTTCACTGTTTCAGCCGTTGGGAATGGGCGACGGCACAGTTCAACATACCCGGCACAGACATGCGTGAGCTGCCCATCGACGCTTTGGCGGTCCGTTATGGTGACGGAGCGTCCGCCGAAACGAAGCGACGGATGACCACTGGTGGCTATGAATATATCAAACGCAGCAAAGTCAGCTTTCCCCCGGTACAGCGCAACAATGCCGGGGTAACCACCTATGCGCCTGCGTCTTGCCTCGTGGAGTTGAACGTCAACACTTTTACCGGCGCGGTGGAGATCATGCAGCATCACAGCATTCTCGATCCCGGTAAAATCATCGTGCCCGAACTCGTGTCGGGTCAGCAGCAGGGCGGCTTGGCCATGGGAATTGGCCACGCACTTATGGAGGAGCTGCCACTTTATGAAGACGGGCCGGGCGATGGAACGTGGAACTTCAACCGCTACACATTGCCGAGGTCGAAGAATGTCGCTGTCTGGAGCCAGACTGCAGAGTATCTGACGCCGCTTTCAGAAACGTCGCCGCCCAAAGGCATAGCAGAGGTGGTGACCATCCCGATCATTCCGGCCATTGGCAATGCCATTGCGCATGCCACGGGCAAACGCTTCTACGAATTTCCGATCACGCCGGAAAAGATCAAGCAGCAACTGGGATAGTGCCGCACATGGACCTGTTCGATATCACCAGCCCGACAAATGACAGTCAGGATGTTCTTTCGCTGGCGGAAGACTGGTTGCGGATGGGGCGACAGGTTGCGCTTGCCACAGTTGTGCAGACTTGGGGTTCCGCACCACGACGGATGGGCAGTCAACTAATTGTCGACGCCGATGGCTTGTTTCAAGGCTCGGTTTCCGGCGGCTGTGTGGAGGCGGAGGTTCTGGCGAGGGCAGCCGATGTCATCAGAACGGGCAAGCCCGACAGGGTCGAATCCGGCGTTGCGGATGAAACGGCGTGGCAGGCGGGATTGTCCTGCGGCGGATCAATCCGCATCTATATCGAGCGCGCCGACCGCAATTTGCTACAGGCACTCAATGCAGAGCGTCGAGCGCGGCGGGCTGTTGCGGTGTTGACCGATCTGGATACGGGTACAAACCACCTTATCCGTAAAGGCGGCGAACTTCCGTCCGCATTTCAACCAACCATAGGGCGCAATTTCGCACACGGTGCTTCGACACTTGTGGAAGCGGATAGTAAAACGCTGTTCTGTAACATGCATCTTCCCAATCCGCGTTTCGAGATCATAGGCGCGGTCCACATCGCGCAGGTGCTGGCGCCAATGGCGCGTATGGTTGGTTATGACGTCGATATCATCGATCCACGCACAGCCTTTGCCACAAGGCAACGCTTTCCTGACAGCACCTTGCATGCCGAATGGCCGCAGGATGTGTTTTCCGCGTATCCGCTTGATCCTTATACCGCGCTTGCTGTCATGAGCCACGATCCGAAGATCGATGACGCCGCGTTGATCGCCGCCTTGCAGGCGGATTGCTTTTATGTCGGCGCTCTGGGCAGCCGCAAAAGCCACGCGAAGCGCCTGCAAAGGCTGGAGATGGCGGGCATGGATCAGGCCATGCTGGCGCGCATTGAAGGGCCGATTGGCCTTGCTATCGGCGCAACCAATCCGGCGGAAATTGCGGTTTCCATTCTGGCGCGGCTGGTCCAGTCCCTTCGCCAGCCAGAGATGCGGTTGGCCGCCTGAATGTCACTCAAAAATTACAGTATGCTCGCCGGTCGTGAGACAGGTATATTCCTTTTTCTTGCAGAACTTGTCATCAGAAGTGTTGCTTAATTAAATTGATCAAGCGAGGCTAAGGCCGAACAGAAACTTATGAACCTCTCCTTTCTGTAGTCTTGACAGTTTTCCGATTCCGGCTCTACCTTGAAATCATGCTGAGGCTCAACGTTGAAGCGAGGGGAGGAATTCATGACTAAAGGTTCAATTTTTAATGGGCTGGGTCTAGGTTCAATTTCGCGACGCCAGTTTCTAACGACCAGTGCGGCCGGAGCAGGCGCCCTGTTATTGCCGTCCATACCGTCTTTTGCAGCTGACAAGCCGAAAATTGGTCTTGTCATGAAATCGCTCGCAAATGAGTTTTTCAAGCAGATGCAGGCAGGCGCAGAAGAATACGCGGCCAAGAATACAGATAAGTTTAGCTTCGCCGCGGTTGGCATGAAAGATGAACGTGATTTTGCTGCGCAGGTTGATGCGGTGGAAAACTTCATCACACAGCAGTTCAATGTGATCGTTTTAGCGCCAGCCGATTCCAAAGCCATGGTCACACCTGTGAAAAAGGCGTTGGAAGCCGGTATTAAGGTCATCAATATCGACGTCGCTCTTGATGAAGAGGCGAAGAAACAGGCCGGGATTGATCTGGCTTTCTTTGGGCCCGACAATCGCGAAGGCGCAAAATTGTCCGGCATGGCCTTGGCCAAAGAACTGGGCAAGGGCGGCAAGGTGGTTATCCTTGAAGGTAATCCGGAGGCCGATAATGCCAAGGAGCGTAAGAAGGGCTTCGATGATGCCGTAGCCGAAGGCGGCTTGACGCTGCTGGATTCCAAGACCGCGCATTGGGAAACAGAAGAAGCGAATACGCTTATGACGAATTTCCTGACGCAGTATCAGGATATTCAAGGCGTTATGGCGGCGAATGACTCGATGGCTCTTGGCGTTGTGAAAGCGCTCGATGCTGCAGGAAAGTCGGGCCAGATCAAGGTTGTTGGTTTTGACAATATTCCTGCCGTCCAGCCACTGATCAAGGATGGCAAAATGCTGGCCACAATCGACCAGTTCGGCGCCCAGATGGCCGCAATGGGTATCGATTATGGCCTTAAGGAACTGGCGGGTGAAAAATTCTCCGGCTGGGTCAAGACCGATATCAAG
This sequence comes from Brucella sp. 22210, assembly GCF_052045675.1. Lineage (NCBI taxonomy): Bacteria > Pseudomonadati > Pseudomonadota > Alphaproteobacteria > Hyphomicrobiales > Brucellaceae > Brucella > Brucella sp. 22210. The sequence continues at coordinate 203,477 of NZ_JBQEPD010000006.1, read as the reverse complement.
CTGATAACGGCCAAGGATCTCTAGAAACTCGCACGATAGCAAGGCCGCAGCGTGTCTACTTCGTTGCGGCCTCCCGCCATCAGAGCAGGCAGGAGCAGTCATGCCATCAGCCGACGCGATCTTGAAACTGGATAACGTTGGCAAGATCTTTCCGGGCGTGGTTGCTCTGGACGGTATCGACCTGCAACTGATGCGCGGCGAAACGCATATCATTCTTGGTGAAAACGGCGCAGGTAAGTCGACGCTCATCAAGCTGCTTGCTGGTATTTATCAACCGGATACGGGCGAAATTTTCCTGAACGACCAGCCCTATAAGCCCAAAACGCCTCATAATGCGCAAGTCCAGGGCATTCGGATTGTTCATCAGGAACTCAACCTGCTCCCCCATCTTTCCATCGCAGAAAATTTGATGCTGGAGAGCCTTCCGCGACGCTACGGTCTTGTGGATCGCACAGCGCTAAACAAGCGTGCTGCTGAGTTGCTGGACGAGGTTGGTCTGGGCCTAGACCCGCGCGTGCTCGTTTCCGAGCTGGGCGTCGCGCAAATGCAATTGGTCGAAATTGCAAAGGCGCTTGGTTATGACAGCAAGCTTCTGGTTCTTGATGAGCCGACGGCGACACTGACACCACCGGAAATTGAGCGGCTGTTCGCCATTATCGGGAGACTGAAGGCTAGAGGCGTAACGATCATTTACATTTCGCACCGCCTGCATGAAGTCTTCGAAATCGGTGATCGGGTGACTGTGTTGCGCAATGGTCGGTTGGTCGAAACGCGATCATTACAGGGACTGACCGTGCCCCATCTGGTTCGCATGATGATTGGCAGGGATATCGCTGATGAATACGGCTTTGACCCGTCTATCGCGCCGGGTTCCGTCGCTTTGGAGGTTGAGAACGTTACGCGAGCGATGCAAGCTAACGCGGTGTCCTTTACAGTGCGCCGGGGCGAGATTCTTGGTGTGGCGGGTCTGGTGGGATCGGGACGCACGGAAATCATGCGCGCGATCTTTGGCGCAGATCCCAAGGGTGGTGGACAAATTCGTGTGGACGGCAAGCCTGTTAATATTCGCGATCCCAAGGATGCTGTCAGAAATGGACTAGGGTTCCTGACCGAAGACCGTAAGGGGCAGGGGCTGATGCTCGACATGTCCGTGGACTTAAATGCCACAATCACCGATCTAAAGAAGATTTCGCATGGCGGATTGTTGGACAAAGGGGCGGAAAAAACTGCTGTTACGAAACTGGTTGAACAGCTGCGGATCAAGACGGCGTCGATTGATACGTCAGTGCGCAATCTGTCAGGCGGAAACCAGCAAAAGGTCGTTCTTGCGAAATGGCTGTTTCGCGGTTCCTCCACTCTGATACTAGATGAGCCGACACGAGGTGTTGATGTTGGTGCGAGACGCGAAATCTATCAACTACTCTGGATGCTGGCTGCAAATCAGAAAGCGATCATCATGATCTCTTCGGATTTGCCAGAGCTGATCGGTATGTGCCACCGCATTATTGTATTCTCCAACGGCAAGCTGGTGGGAGAGCTGCCCCGATCGCAATTTGATCAGGAGCGTATTCTCTCACTTGCCTATCAGGAGCATGTTCAAGCATGACAGATAAGCCGTCTATCTCCGAGAAGCCCGTTGCGCCTGACCGCCAGAAGTTGAAGCGTTTCCTGTTGCGAGACGCAGGCGTCTTTCTGGCTCTTTTATTGATCACGCTGGTGTTTTCCCTCACCGCGCCCTATTTCGCCACGCCAGGCAACGCATTGAAGATATTCGTTCAGATTGCCATAAACACAGTTCTAGCGGCTGGCATGACTTTCGTTATCCTGACTGGCGGCATTGATCTCTCCGTTGGTTCGGTACTTGCTCTCTGCACGGTGGTTGGTTCGCTCATCATGACGTCGGGTTTGGAGCCGGCCTTATCAATACTGCTTGCCGTATTGGCCTGTATTGCAGTTGGCGGATTTTGCGGATTCATCAATGGAAAGGTGTCGACCTTCTGGAAGATACCTTCCTTTATTGTGACGCTTGGTATGTTGAATATCGCTGCTGGCGCGGCGCGCGTGGTGTCCAATAACTCAACCATCACCGGACTGCCGCAAGGCTTCGTCGATTTCGGCAATCTCATAATCGGTGGTTTCCTGCCCTCGATCTTTCTTGTTGCCGTGGCCGTGATTTTCGTTGGCTGGTTCATTCTGCGGTTTACCGTCTTTGGGCGCATGATCTATGCAGTCGGGGCCAATGACGAGGCAGTGCGTCTGTCGGGACATAACCCCGACACCTATAAAATTGCTGCATTTGTTATTTCAGGGGTGACTGCTGGTATCGCCGCAATTGTCTATCTGTTGCGTTTGAATATTGGCAGCCCGATTGCCGGTGTAGGTTATGAATTGAATGCGATTGCAGCGGTCATCATCGGCGGAACCAGCCTTTTCGGAGGAAAAGGCTCCATTGTTGGTACACTCGCGGGTGCTTGCATTTTGCAAGTGCTGGCCACCGGCCTGCAGTTGCTCGGTATCGGTGACAATTACAAGCCGATCATCATTGGCGCAGTGATTATACTTGCCGTGATTGTCGATACCTATCGTGAAAGATTGCTGCGGCGCATTCGTTGATGCGCCGCAGCAATCCGGTAAGAAAGCTATGTTATAGCGAACTCGGCTGCCATCCTCATGGGTGGGCACCGCTTTCATGCAAGGTTTTCTGGCTTTTTGTGCGGCTTTCCCACAAGCCGATACCGAATAGAATGGCTGTTGTCAGCCATCCAAGGGTGAGTAGATCGGCGCTCTGCCCGAAAGGTGCAATGAGCGCCAACAAGATGACACCCCCGACATGAGAAAGTGGCACGCCGCCATAGACGACATATTTATAGATGGCGCTGCCAATCAAATAGATGGCGGGACCGATTGCTATGACGAGAGTTTCAGCGAGACTGGCATGTTCAGCAGGATGCTCCATGGCAAGATCATTGCCTACGGCGCTTACGATGATGCCGAATATCAGGATGGCATGAATATAGTGGAAGTAGGCGCCTATCTTCCCGGGATCACGGGCTTGCGTGATACGCGCGGTGGCGTCTTTGCTTGAGGTGCCAAAATAAAGCCACCACATGGCGATGGTACCGAGAAAAGTGGCGAGCATCGCGGATAGCTCAGCAATGTTCCAGTTTTCTGCACCTGCAAGTGTGGCTCCCGTCGCCAGCAGGCTTTCACCCAGCGCGACAATAACAAAAAGCTGGCAGCGCTCCGCAAGATGCCCGCCCTCGATGGTCCAGTCGCTGACCTGCGAACGCCCCATGCCGGGCAAAGCAAAGCCAACCATCGGCGAAACATATTCGCAAAGTGCCGCGACGACCCAAAGGGCTAGTCGCAGTTCGCCTTCTGCGAAGGCTCCACCGATCCAGAAACAGCCAGAGATGACAAGCCAGCCCAGCATTCGCCGGTAATTGGCAGTCAGCGGGTGGTCACTTCCCAATTGCCAGACAATGAAGCCTGTCCGCCCAAGTTGCATTGCAACATAGCAACCAGCAAAAATAAGACCACTTTTGCCAAATGCATCCGGTATCGAGGCCGCCATAACCAGCGCCAGCGCCATACAGAAGAACAAAACAAAGCGCAATTTTGGCTGCTCGGGATTAAACCAGTTTGTGACCCAGCAGGTATATTGCCAGCCAAGCCAGACCGCGAACCAGAGAACGAGTGTTTCTAGTGCACTCCAGGCTGTCAGATGATGAAGCAGCGTGTGGCTGAGCTGTGTGACCGCGAAGACATAAACGAGATCGAAGAAAAGCTCCTCATATGTAACATGCGCGTGATGGCCGTCTCGCAGACGCAAAAGTGGGTGAACTGATTGGCTCATGGATTATTCCCCAGAATGTGGAGCATCAGATAATGAGTGCCGAATTCGAAGAGGGCTAAAGGGGACACCCGCCGTAGCGATCAAATGGAATATAGACATATCCGTTCCCCTTTACTCAAAGCGGCACTCGCAATTTTTACATTATCCTAGGTTGTAAAAAGCGGAAATACGTCAGAGATAACTTATTTTTAGCCGACGACATTTTTCGGGCGCTTTATCGGCTTCGACGCGCGATACATACCCTACCCATATGGATGTAGACGGATTGCCGGCTCTTCTTTTGTGACAATTCAAGGCACAATAGCTGTGGAGCAAAGGATCCTTGAGAGCCTCGAGGGCCGGAAGCTAGTGAGGAGAAAGGGTGATGACTGAGCTACGTCCCATTTCTAACGAAAATGATAGCCTGAATGCCGGTGGTGTGCAAAACACAGCGTTGGGTACAGCTGCCGGACATCTGGCACTCGTTCCGACGTGGCTGCCTTTCGATGTCGCATCGAGTACCCCGGTTAGTTCAGCAAGAATTGGCGGAATGGGACTGAGCGTCGGTGTGATCAGCAGCGATGCTTCTGCTGTTTTCGTGCCCTCCAATACCGCAATCGCGGGTCCGGGCAGTGAAGCTGGCGCTGGACAGTTCAACAATGCCCTGATCAATCAGCATGTTGCCGAAATGGCGGGGATGGGCGGTGATGGGGGAAGCGGCAATGTCGCAATCGGTAGCACGGAAGGGGCTACATCCAACCACGCGGGAAGCGGCGGCGACGGCATCTTTCTGGGCGGGCTTGTCAGCTCCGATGTTGCGGTCTTCGCCCCGGTGAATACGGCGGTCGCGGGTGGGGCTCATTCCGTAGCGTCCGCAAATCAAACCAATAACGCAGCTTTTCTGCAAGGCGCAGATCAAATGGCAGGTATTGGCGGCTCTGGCGGTGAACATAACTATGCCGGGTCCGTATCCGCATCGCCGATACATACCGATACGGGCAGTACCTATGTGTTCACTGGCGACAACTATGCCGGACATGGTGGTATGGGTATTTTCGCAGGCACCATGATCGACGTGAATGTGGCGATCTTCTCGCCTATCAATATCGCCGTCGCCGCTGCTGGCGGCAATGCGGATGCACATCAGACGAATAATGTGATTTTCGATCAGGGTGGTACGCAGATCGCCGGGATTGGTGGTAATGGCGGCGGGTTCAACCTGGCGTCAGATACTATTTTTACGGGCAATTCTGCCGCAGGAGGCGGTGGCAATGGTGTCTCGGCCGGAAGTCTGGTGGATGTGAATATCGGCTATTTCCATCCGATCAATATTGCGGTTCCAGCTGGTGGAACGGCTGATGCCCAACAGGTAGATCATCTGCTTGTCGACCAGCATGCACTCCAATTGGCGGGCATTGGTGGTGCGGGTGGCCACGACAATTTATCGGATACAAGCCATGATATGCTTGCTCACGATATTCTTGCACTTCTGCATGCATGATCCGCAAAAGCGGACCCACCCTAAAGTAGATATCCGAATTTCTAGCTATTCGCACATGTACAATACGCGCACTCTTTAAGCGCGGTCGGCCACCCGATTTCGTTACGCCAACTTATGGGCGCTTTGGGTGACCAGGACCGGAGTTCAACCGAAACAGGGCAGGGGCCACAACAGGGAGGAATAAAGCGATGCCTATTCCACAAGTATCCGACACAATTCATCTCAGTGACGTGCATGCCGGTGACGCCAATGCCGGTAACGGTGCTGATGGCTATAACTACGGTAATATCAACTACAATCCCAGTGCAGTCGTGGCCAACACCCAAAGCGTGGCAGGTGCTACTGTGGATGTGCACAGCGGCGATTCCCCGTGGTTAAGCGCCAGCTGGGACGCAGGCCATGCAGGTCATGGCGGTGGAGCAGACGCAGCCAATGGGTTCCTCGCCAATATCACCAATAACGGTGATGGCGGAGCTGGTGGTGATGCAAACTCCAATGGCAGCCTTGGCTCGTCAAGCGGTGGCAACGTGGGGGCAGCGACTGCCGATACAAGCGCCGTTCAATATACCTCGCTTCTTGCCGATCAGCACGCCACTATTCTTGCAGGCGTTGGCGGTAATGGCGGTAACGGAAACATGGCACGCGGCGGCGATATCTCGGCTGCGCTCGTGCACTCAAATCCGGAAACCCACACCACAACGACGACCACCAATGATATCGCGAGCTTTGTTAATAGCTTCAACGACAATTTTCACGATATTGATCTGAGCCACATGCCGATCTGATCGGCAGCTGGTTTATGCTTGGATCAAGAGAAATTCGATCTGAGAGCAACGGCTTCGGCCGCTGCTCTCCCGTCTTACCGGACTATGCCCCCAAGCTGAAGATGCGTTGCGAGCATTCGCACCGATTGTGCAAGCCCGGTATGCCAACGGAGATTGGACGATGACGGCGGCATTCGCGCAACCTCGTTATACGGTGACCCCTTTGGTCGCAGCGCTGCGTCGGTGTTACGGCGCCTTTGGTTTGGTGTTTGCCTATAGTTGCGGATATAATATTTTCCTGCTCGCGCCTTCCATCTATCTCCTCCAGATTTATGATCGCGTTCTGTCGAGCCGCAGTGTCGACACCCTGTTGATGCTGACGCTCATCATCGCCGTGGCGGTCGTGGTTGGGTCGGTGCTCGATATCGTGCGCCGCGCTGCATGGTCACGGATCGGTAGCTGGCTTGATCACCAGTTGCGCCCTATCGTCATGAACGCATCGTTCGAATATGCAGCACGCGCTGACGCGGGAGCCGCTGCAGAATATTATCGCGACCTTTCGGTTCTACGCCAATTTCTGGATTCACCCTCCTGCGCATTGTTGTTTGACTTGCCATGGGCTCCGGTTTTTCTCGCATTGCTCTTTCTGGTCCACCCGCTGCTTGGTTTTATCGGACTGGGCAGCGCTGTGATCCTGCTGTTTTTGGCGATGCTCAACGAGTTTGTGACGCGGGAACTGAACGAACAGGCAAACCTTGCACAGGCGCGAAGCCATTCCCGCTTCATAATGGCGCTGAAATATATCGGCGTTATTCGCGCGATGGGCATGCAGCATGGCGCGGCGCACCTCATCTATCGAGATGCTGAAGCCGTCAGAGTGGCTCAGGACAGTGTGATAAGACGGACCGAGATTGTTTTGGCATTTTCGAAATCGGTACGCACACTGACGCAGATTGTGATGATGGGTGCGGCGACATGGCTCGTGCTGCAAAACAACAGCAATCCCGGAATTATTTTTGTTGCCAGTCTGCTTCTCGGGCGTGGGCTGGCGCCGGTTGAGGGCGCGATTGGGGCCTGGCGGGCACTGGCTTTTGTTCGCGGTGCGTTCAATCGCCTGAACCGGATGCTCACACTCATTGTTCCCGGGGAGGATAGACGAACCATTCTTGTGCCAGAACCCAAGGGCCAGCTGGTTCTCGATAATGTTGGCTATCGTTTGCCGTCATCGGATCGTTTCATTTTGCGGGGCGTATCTTTTCAAGTGGCGGCGGGCGATTGCGTGGCGCTAATCGGTCCCTCTGGCTCGGGCAAATCCACACTTGGGCGAATTTTGGCGGGTGTTTCACGGCCGACATGTGGATGTGCCCTTTTGGGCGGTATCGACATTTCCTTGCTACGCCATTGCGACAATGCCCGTCACATTGGCTATCTTCCTCAGGACATCGAGCTTTTTGGTGGTGCGATCAAAGATGTTATAGGCCGGCTCGATGGTTCGGACCCACAAAAGGTGATCGACGCCGCAAAACTGGTAGGGCTGCATGAGGCGATCATGCGGTTGCCGCAGGGCTATGAGACGGATATCGGCGAAGGGGGGGCTCTTCTCCTCCGGGCGCAGCGCCAGCAATTGGGATTGGCACGCGCTGCCTACGGAAACCCGCCTCTTGTGGTGCTCGATGATCCGAATTCAAGTCTCGACTATGAAGGTGAGCGCCTGTTGTTTGATGCGATTGAGCGCATGAAATGCAGGCAGATTACAATTGTCATCATCACCCATCGAATGGGCATATTGCCCGTGACGGACAAGATCGCGGTGATGCGGGATGGTATGGTCAGCGCCTTTGGTGATAGCGAGAAAATTTTCGATGCTTTCCTTCGCGTTCCCGCGAAAACTGGACCATGAAGGAGCATTACAATGGCACTGGTCCATCTTGATGTTCCATTGAGGGTCGCAAACGCTTTCAAATCCTATCTGGCGCCGGTTGCGCAGCAGCTGATGTTGTGGCGGCTGGCGTCTCCGCCGATACGTGTACATCAACGCAACACATTGCCAGCACCATTGACCTCCCGACCAAGGCTGCTCGGGGTTGCCTGGACAGGAAATATGCTGGTTTTGACGTTCTTAGCCGGGTTTGGATTATGGGCAATGCTGGCGCCGCTCAAAAGTGCGGCGGTCGCGGTGGGCATCGTCGAGGCGGAGACCAGTCGTAAAACCATTCAGCATCTGGAAGGTGGCATTGTCCAGCAGATTTATGTCCACAATGGAGATCTGGTTTCTTCCGGGCAGGTGTTGATCAAGCTTGATGATACCAAGCCGAGGACGGAGCTTGTCGGCGTGCAGGGTCAATTGTGGGATGCTGAGGCAAGCCGTGCACGGCTGGTCGCGGAGCAGGGAAATGAGACAGAACTCGTGTTTCCGTCTGAGTTGGTGCGACTTGTCTCGAAAAACCCGGCGGTAAACGCGATTGTGGTGGGGCAGCGTAGAATCTTTGAAGCACGGCGCGATGTCTACCAATCTGAAATAGCCATCACGCATGAAAAAATGGAGCAGGTGAAGCAGGAGATCACCGGTCTGGTAGCCCAAAAACTGGCGCTGTCGTCGCGGGTGGAAATTACACGTCAGCAGTTGGACATGATTGATCCTTTGGTCAAGAAAGGTCTTGAACGCAAAACGAGCCTGCTGAACCTCGCGCGGGAAAAAGCGGACCTTGATGGACAATTTGGAGAAACGACGGCTCAGATTTCCCGTGCTTATCAGGTTATCAATGAGGCGCAGGCCAATCTCATCAAGCTGGAAAGCGACCGGCAAAATGAGATTGCAAAGGAACTGCGTGATACTGAAAACCAGCTGTTTCTGTTGAACGAACGATATCGCGCCATTGATGATCAGTTGAACCGCACGGCGATCAAGGCACCAGAGACGGGAATTGTCATGGATCTACGCATTCATACGACAGGCGGAGTGATTGGGGCAGGTGAACCGTTGCTCGATCTGGTGCCGCAGGATGGTAATATGGTCGTGTCCGCCCATGTCAGACCTGAAGATATCCATCTTGTGCATCCGGGTCTGAATGCGCAGGTGCACCTGTTGCCCTATGATCAACGGCGCGTGCCGCTTTTAAAAGGGAAGGTCACTTATGTTTCTGCTGATCGCCTGTTGGATAAAGTAACGGGTCAGCCCTTCTATGCCGCAACGATCCGTGTCACCGATGATGAGCTGATGCAGGCAGGGGACATAGAAATGATCCCCGGAATGCCGGTTCAAGCTTTGATCGAGACTGGCGAGAGCAGCGTCGCTCTTTACGCTGTCAGGCCGTTGCTGGATAGTTTCCATAGGGCTTTTCGGGAGAACTGAACGCCGTTGACCTATTGCACCGTGTTGATGCCAGGAGAGTTTCTTGAGCCAAGCAGAAGCACCACCTCTGTTCTGTTCTGCACGCGCAACTTGCGCATGATGTGTTGCAGATGCATCTTCACGGTATTGCCCGACATGTTGAGCTTTTCCGCAATAATCTTGTTTGAATGGCCGCGCTGAAGTTCGGTAAGTACATCGACTTCCCGCGGTGTAAAACCCGCTATGGTTGCCTGTCTGGGAGTGGGGTTCATGGTTTCATTGTCATCGACATTTTGTTCTTCCAGAGCTGACTTGCCGGTGATGGAGATTGTCCGCTGGATGCTGGCCTGTGCGCCCAGCGGATGCGGACAGAATACTCCGCCCGCGAGCACCAACCGCACACCTGCCAATGCAATTTCTATTGGAAGGGACGATGTGAAGAAGCCTCGCACTCCCATTTTGATCGCTTCCGACTCCATGAGGATATCGTCCCGGTTGGAAAGCAAGGCAATGGAGGCTGCCGGGAAATGGGTTTGAGCCGCCAACAAATCTTCCAGCAGGGTTGGGTTATCGATTGCCCGCCCCGCCAGATCCAGGGCGATGAGCGCGACATCCCTTCCAATTGCCTTGGCCAACTCGGCTGTAGAAGCCATATCGATAAAATCCCACCCGGCGAGTTCGTGAGCGAGGAATTTAACGACACATGTGCGTGCAAGCGTATGTTTGGCCACAATGATCATGGTCGGAAGGCTGCGTATTCTGCGCTGCTTTTTCTCAAGATCGGTTGACACTACAGGCTCCGCTTCTCCAATGACCGGAGGTCTTTTCCATCGCTCACGAGATTGATCGAATGCTGGATAATGTCGGAATAAAGCAGGTTCACATTGCGTTCTGAGTGAACGAAATTAACGCCATATCTTAACACAAGAGGGGGAAGCCGGATTTAAGCAATTTCCGGTTCATGCTATATAATTGGATTTATCACTTCCTAACTTATTGTGTTGATTTGGATTAATTCATCCATCGCTTTTCAACGGCATCTGAACGTGGACAGCATCAATGGAACTTGCGCGAATGCGTGCAACCTGACGATATGCGCGCGGTGTCAGGCCAGTTTCCATCCGGAAATAGCGATTGAAGTTGGACAGATTGTTGAAGCCTGCTTCAAAGCAGATATCCGTCACCGGCTTTTCTGTTTCAGTCAGGAGCGTGCGCGCGCGCCACACCCGCACAGACCGGCTGTAATCGGAAAAAGCCAACCCTGTCAGTCGTTTGAAGGCTCGCGAAAAAGCGGAAGACTCCAGCCCCACAGCTGCCGCTACATCCTGCATCTGCATTGAGGGTGTGGATTGCAGCAACTGTATCGCTTTATCGATGCGACGGTGGCGCTTGTCCGAATTCTCGTTGTAGGACGAGACGAAATGCGAACTGGCCAGAAGGCGTTTTTCCGGGGCGGCTTCAATGGCTTGCAGGATTTCGATAAACAAGCCCAATCCGCTGCTACTCCCCTTCTTGTTCAGATCGAGAATCATCTGACCAATCCGCGCCGCCGCCGCCCCCATTACTTCGATGCCTTGCATCGAAAGAGGCTTCAAACGATGAAGCACATCGAATTCCGGGCAGATAGCGCGAACTCCTATCAGTGCATCGGCATCGAATTGCAACACCAGATCGCGTCCGGGAAGGTCAGTCGCCCCGGGCGTAATCCAGTTATGCGGCAGGTTGGTTCCCGTCAGCACCAGATGGCCGGGCGCAAAGGAGCCGACATAATCACCGACATAAGCGAGGCCTTTGGCGTCTGGGATATAGTGGATTTCCCATTCGGGATGATAATTCCAGATACAAATCGCAATCGGATAGTCATCGCGCCGGATGAGATAGGATTTTCCCTCGGGCAGATGAATCCTTTCGCGTGTCGCCGCAAAGGCATTCGGTGTCTGCAGTGGTTCTTTCGATGGAATTGACATGTCTGATCGGAAATAATCCCTATATTTTGTCATAATAGTATCAGTTGATGTCGAAAAGCAATCTAGTGCTTTCGCTGATGTTCTATGAAATTTCACGTGTCAGGCGCTTATCAAAAGCGTCTTATGGGGAGGATGACAATGAAACGTGCTATTTTTGGCGCGGGCGTCGCATTGGTTGCGCTCGTCGCTGCTTCCAACAGTTTTGCCGCAGCCGTATGTGAGAAAGACCTGCGCATTCTCGCGCAGCCACGCGACGGCTTGACCCTTCTTGAAAAAGAAGTCGATGAGTTCGAGACGCTTTCGGGCGCTGGTTTCGAGATCAGTTATCTGAATGAAAATGACCGCCGCGCCAAGTCACAGGCCGATGCCTCGACCGTTGGCAGCTACAACGTCTATTACGTGGATGAAGCCAATTTGGCCCTGTTCGCATCGTCGGGCTGGATTGTGCCGCTCGAAGGCTTCTATCCGAAGGAATACGACTACAACGATTTCGATGCCGGTATGCGCGCTGCTGCGACTTACGATGGCAAGCAGTGGTTTGCTCCGATTCAAGGCGGCGGCGACCTTCTTGTTTATCGCACCGATCTTCTGGAGAAGGCGGGTATTCAACCACCGAAGACCTGGGACGAATATAAGGCTGCAGTTGCCAAGCTGCACGATCCCCAGAACGGTGTTTATGGCACGGCATTGCGCGGACAGCGCGGTTCAGGCGCCAATGTTTGGCGCTGGATGCCTTTGTTCAAAGCGCTTGGAGGCGAGTGGTACAAGGACGGCAAGCCGGCATTCAATTCCGACGCGGCTGTAAAGGCGACACAGGAATATCTGGATCTGTTTAAATATTCTGCGCCCGGCACACAGACCGGTTCGTGGGATGAATCCACCGGCGCGTTTCGCGCGGGTAAAGTGGCAATCCTGATCGAATCCGCTCCGCTGGGGGGCATGTCCGTCGATAAGGCGCAAAGCCAGGTCGCCGACAAGGTCGGCTTCTCTGTGCCGCCGACACCTCTTCCAGGTGCGGGCTATGCACATGGCTTTGCCATTGCCTCCAAAGCGAACGCAACGGATGCAGACAAGGCATGTGCAGGGCTGTTCGTGGCGTGGGCCACATCGAAGGAACAGGAAGCGCGGCGTCTTGCTGCCGGTCAACCGGGCGAATTGACCCGCACCAGCACGTTCCAGAGCTCCGAATATGCCAGGACTTTTGGCCAGAATCTTTCCGATGCCATGGCTGCTACCGGAGAGCGAACGCAGGTTACCTTCTGGCAGGATCCGCGTTGGCAGGAGCTGGGTAACCAGTGGGGTATCATGTTGGAAGAGCTGATCACCGGTAGCCGCACCGACATCAAGGGCGCGCTTAACGATCTTGAGGCCTTCGCAAACAAACTCTGATCGCTTTGCCAAAACGCTTGTCCCGGACACACTTGGGAGAGTGTGTCCGGTGTCACCGACTTTTCATTCTATGCTGCTTTTCCATGTCCGCAATAAGCGGCCAAGGCAGGGAACCGCTTTCGGTCAAGGACTGTTTCATGAAACGTGGACGATCTCTGCCCTTCGTCTTTCTGGGGCCGCCACTGATTATCCTGATGGTGCTGGCGCTTGTGCCAACTTTGTTCGCCATCAATATCTCGCTCCAGAACCGCACCCTTTCACAAGGTGTGGCGCAATATATCTGGTTTGAAAACTATGTGGCGCTCTTCAGCGATCCGCGCTTTTTGAATGCCCTGTGGGTATCGCTCAAATGGGAAGTGCTGACCGTGGCGCTGACCATGCTCGTTGGTGTCGGTTTGGGCATTGCCATGTTCGAAGCCGCCAGCACGCGAATGCGCACTATATTGTGCATCCTGTTCATCATACCTGTTCTGCTGCCGCGCGTCTGTGCCGCCTTCGTTTGGAAATTTGCGTTCCATCCCCTCTATGGCGCGCTGACCTGGCCTGTGAGGGAGCTGACCGGCGCTACGCCCGATGTCCTCTCCACTCCGTGGGGTGCGCTCCTGACAGTGGCATTCGTCGATGTCTGGCAGTGGGGCCTGTTTTTCGCGGTCATCGTGTTGAAGCTTTTGGAGGTTTTGCCGCCGCAACCCATCGAGGCTGCACGGATCGACAAGGCGACGCGTTGGGAGATCCATCGATACATCACGATACCAATGCTCAAAGTGCCACTGATAAGCCTGTTGCTCGTCAAGGCGATCGAGAGCCTGCGTTCTTTCGATCTCGTTTATGTCATGACGCGGGGTGGGCCGGGCATCTCGACCGAAACGCTCGACATGTACGCCTATTCGCAAGGCTTTATCGAGTCCGGCAAGATTTCCTACGCGTCCTCCATGGCTGTCATCATGATGGTTCTGACAATCGTCGTATTCACCGTCGCATGGAAGAGGCTGAACCGATGAAGATTTCTACACTCTTCCTGCGTGCGCTTCTGTTGCTTGCGGCCGCCTTGGTGGTGTTACCGCTTCTCTGGACGCTTCTTAACGCCTTCAAGACCAATGCAGATCTGCTGGTGAGTACGCCGAAACTGGTGTTCCAGCCGGTCTGGGACAATATGAGTTACGTGCTCAACCGCCGCTCGGTGGCACGCGCGTTGACCAATTCGGTCATCATCTGCTCGTCCGCAGTTGTCATCGGTGCGCTTTTGGGCGTGCCAGCGGCCTATGTGATTGCGCGTTACAAAAACCGGATAACCGCTGAGGCACAGTTCTTCGTATTATCGCTGCGCTTTCTACCGCCGGTGGCTGTGGCTATCCCGATGCTTGTCATCTGGCTCGGTCTTGGCCTCTATGATACTCGTCTGTCGTTGATCGTGACCTATCTGATCACCACGGCCTCAATCACGATATGGCTTTCAGTTCCGGCTTTTGAGCGCGTCAGTCTTCATGTTGAAGAAGCCGCGCGTGTCGATGGCCTTGGCCGTTACGCAACGTTTTTTCGCGTTGCCTTGCCGATTGCGCGGTTCCAGATATTCGGTGCCATAGCTTTCGCATTCGTGCTCGTCTGGAACGAGTTTTTGCTGGCCATGTTGCTTACCACCTCAAATGCGAAGACGCTGCCGATCATCGCTTCGGAAATGTCTCAGCTTGGCATGAATGTTCCATGGGGCATTCTCAACGCCGCTGTCGTCTTGCTCTCCCTGCCACCGCTTATCCTCCTCGGATTGCTTGCCGGTGGTCTCAATGCAGCTTTTTCCAAGAAACAAAATCAGGACTGACCAAATGAAAGCACTTGTTCTGGAGCGCGTCGGCGAACTCAATCTGCGGGATATCGATCTTCCAACCGAAATGGGAGCGGATGATGTACGCATCAAGCTCCACACGGTCGGTGTTTGCGGCAGTGACGTACACTATTACACCCATGGTCGCATTGGTGATTTCGTGGTCAACGAACCGATGGTACTCGGTCACGAGGCTGCGGGTACGGTCATTGAGACTGGAGCCAATGTATCTCATCTCAAGCCCGGTGATCGCGTTTGCATGGAACCGGGTATTCCCGACCCGCTGTCGCGTCCGTCCAAGCTTGGCATCTACAATGTCGATCCAGCGGTTCGCTTCTGGGCCACGCCGCCAATCCACGGCGTTCTGTGCCCTGTTACGGTGCATCCGGCCAATTTCACCTACAAGCTGCCGGACAATGTCTCTTTTGCAGAGGGGGCGATGGTCGAGCCTTTCGCCGTTGGTATGCAGGCTGCAACACGCGCGCGCATTTCCCCCGGCGATACGGCGGTGGTCACCGGTTGCGGCACCATCGGCATCATGGTGGCGTTGGCAGCGCTGGCAGGCGGCTGCTCCCGCGTGTTGATTTCCGATCTGTCGGAAGCGAAGTTGGAGCTCGCGGAGACTTATGCGGGCATTACCGGCATCAATCTGCGCGAAGTGAACATCTTGGATGCCGTGAATGAGGCCACCGAAAACTGGGGTGCCGATATCGTCTTCGAATGCTCCGGTGCTCCGGCGGCAATTCGTGATCTGTTCAAGATTGTCCGTCCCGGCGGCACGGTTGTGCTGGTCGGTCTTCCGCCGGAACCGGTCCTGTTCGACGTGTCCGGTGCGACTGCCCGTGAATGCCGCATCGAAACAGTGTTCCGCTATGCCAATGTTTTCGACCGGGCGCTTGCGTTGATCGCTGCGGGCAAAGTTGATCTCAAGCCGCTGGTGTCCGGTACCTTCACTTTCGATGAATCAATTACCGCATTCGTGCGTGCCGCCGAAGGTCGCCCAACGGATGTGAAACTTCAGATCATTCTCGATACGGAGTTAGGTTGATGGCTACAGTTGAATGTCGGTCAATCCGTAAGGTCTATGGCACCCATGAGGTGATCGGGAACTTCAATCTGAGTATTCGCGATCATGAGTTCGTCGTGTTCCTTGGCCCCTCCGGTTGCGGGAAATCCACATTGTTGCGCATGGTGGCAGGGCTCGAAGACATCACCGGCGGCGATCTTCTGATCGGCGATCAACGCGTGAACGACCGCGATCCCGGTGATCGCGGTATCGCCATGGTGTTCCAGAACTATGCGCTCTATCCGCATATGTCGGTACGTGAAAACATCTCGTTCGGACTGGAACGCGCAGGCGTTGGCAAAAACGCCATCGACGAGCGCCTGGCTCCAGTTGTCGAGGCGCTTGGGCTACAACCCTATCTCGCGCGCAAACCGACGGAGCTTTCCGGTGGTCAGCAGCAACGCG
Source organism: Brucella sp. 22210 (assembly GCF_052045675.1). Lineage (NCBI taxonomy): Bacteria > Pseudomonadati > Pseudomonadota > Alphaproteobacteria > Hyphomicrobiales > Brucellaceae > Brucella > Brucella sp. 22210. The sequence goes on along the minus strand of NZ_JBQEPD010000006.1, from coordinate 187,400 downwards.
TGGCCATTGCACGCGCCATGATCAAGACGCCGGACGTCTTTCTGTTTGACGAACCTTTGTCGAACCTCGATGCCAAATTGCGAGGCAGTCTGCGCGTTGAAATCGCGCGGCTTCACCGCGATCTGAAAACCACCAGTATCTATGTCACCCACGACCAGCTTGAAGCCATGACCCTGGCTGACCGCATTGTCCTGATGAAGGATGGTCACATCGAGCAGATGGGCACGCCGGAGGAAATCTATCATAAGCCTGCAACCCTGTTTGCAGCAGGTTTCATTGGCACACCCAACATGAATTTCTTCCAGATGCGTGCCGCCGATGGAATGCTTGGTGATGGAACGCTTCGCCTTGAAGCGCCATTCTCGGTTCAGCCGGAGAATGTCACGGTTGGTATCCGTCCCGGCGCGTTTCGGCTCAACGATACCGGCGGTGTGTTCCGAGGGCAGGTGGAGCGCAATGAGTTTCATGGCGAAACACGATTAGTGACATTGCGAACGGGGCTGCATGAATTCAACATCACAGTTCCATCCGCCGTGCGCCTGAGCGAAGGACAAACTGTCGGTGTCGACGTTGATGCAACTGACCTGCACATCTTCGACACAGCGACGGGACAACGTGTTGTAGCAGCATAGAGTGATAAAGGTCGGGAGCTGCACATGTATATAGGACTTGATCTGGGAACCTCTGGCCTCAAGGGCATTCTCATCGATGACGGTCAACAAATCCTTGCGGAAGCGCGTGCGCCACTGACGGTCAGCCGTCCGCATGATGGCTGGTCGGAGCAGGAGCCGGACACATGGCTGTCGGCTGCCCGGCTCGTGCTGGAGACACTAGCGCATCAGAGAGGGTTGTCTTCTGTGCGTGGTATCGGCCTGTCAGGGCATATGCATGGTGCAACGTTTCTCGATGCGTCGGAACAGGTGCTTCGTCCGTGCATCTTATGGAACGATGTTCGCGCTGCCGATCAGGCGGCTAGGCTTGATGCGATCCCGACCTTTCGCGCCACTAGTGGCAATATCGTTTTCCCCGGCTTTACAGCACCAAAGGCGGTATGGCTTCGCGAAAACGAACCTGAGACGTTCGCGAAGGTACGAAAAATCCTGTTGCCAAAGGATTATCTGCGGCTTTGGCTGACCGGAGAACATGTCTCCGAAATGTCCGATGCGGCGGGAACAAGCTGGTTCGATTGTGCACGCCGCGATTGGTCAGACGAACTTTTGTCATTGACTGGACTGGATCGTAGCATGATGCCCGCCTTGGTGGAGGGTTCCGCCATATCTGGCCGGGTGCGACCGGAGCTTGTTGCGGAATTTGGCCTCTCGCCCGATGTGGTCGTTGCAGGTGGCGCTGGTGACAATGCAGCCTCGGCCGTTGGCGTTGGTGTTGTGAATGCTGGGCAGGCCTTCGTATCGCTTGGTACGTCTGGTGTCTTGTTCGCAGCAACGGATGGCTATCGGCCCAATGCCGCATCGGCAGTACATAGCTTCTGTCATGCGCTGCCTCAGACATGGCACCAGATGGGCGTCATTCTCGCTGCGACCGACGCTCTCAATTGGTTCGCCCAACTGGTGGGGAAAAATGCAGAGGATCTCACCGCAAATCTCGGGGCGCTTGAGGCGCCGGGAAGAACGTTGTTTCTGCCCTATCTGGGTGGAGAACGCACACCGCTCAACGACGCTCATATCCGTGGCGCGTTCCTCGGGCTGGAACATGCAACCGATCAGGTGGCAGCAACACGTGCAGTGTTGGAAGGTATCGCTTTTGCATTGGCCGACTGCCGCGATGCATTGGCATCGACGGGCACCGAGCTAAGTTCACTCGTTGCTGTTGGCGGAGGAGCGCGATCACACTACTGGTTGTCGGTGATCGCGTCGGTGCTCAACACCCCGGTGTTGTTGCCGGTCAGCGCCAATTTTGGTGCGGCATTTGGCGCGGCTCGGCTCGGTATGATGGCGGCGACTGGTGCTGGTGCGGAAATTGCCACGGTGCCAGAAATAGAGCGGGAATTTTTGCCTGTTTCCGGTTTGGTGGATGCGTTTCGTGATGGCCATGGGCGTTACAAGCGTGGTACGCAAAGAATAGGATAAGTGCCCGCCATCCCGGCATGCACTGCGCCGGGATGGCAGAACGAAAATGAAGCGGGATATTGCGGTCACAATTGCCGTGCTAGCTGCCGGACGATCTTCCCGCATGGGGGGTGCAAACAAGCTGCTCGCCATTTTTGACGGCAAACCTTTGGTGCGCCGTTCCGTTGAGGTTGCAATGCAAGCCGATAGCGGTAGGGTTATCGTCGTCACCGGTCATATGGCGGAAGATGTTGCGGTAGCGCTACAGGGGCTGGACGTCGCTGTCGTTCACAACCCGGTCTACGCAACCGGTATTGCGAGTTCGATCGTGATAGCTCTTTTAGCAATACCGGCAGGGTCTGACGGGGTGATGATCCATCTGGGCGATATGCCCGCCGTCAATGCGCAACACATCCGCGCGATGATTGGCTGTTTCCGCGAACATGAAGGAAATGCTGTCATTCGCGCCGTTACTGACGCGGGCGAGCGGGGCAATCCTTGCATTCTGCCACGATAGCTTTTTGACGCGCTTTCTGCCCTTCACGGCGATGTTGGTGCAAGGCATGTCATTGAGGCGAGTGGAATTCCCGTTATTGAAGTTTCAATCGGCGTCGCAGCCCGAATCGATGTCGATACGAGAGATGCAGTCCTGAAAGCCGGCGGTCTGATTGCTTGATTGTGCGTCGGTCTTATCCAGAGCGTTGGACGTTCGTACAACAAGCCGCTTGACCCGCTTTCTAAATTGGAAGACCAGTATGGTTCTTCGCATCCATTCAACAATAGCAGCAGCAAGCGGTCATTCTCTATGAACACAACAGCCCAAAGCATATTGGCCGGAACTGCCGAGGGGCCGATCCTCGCGACAACTGAGCCGCTCAGCTTCTGGGGCGGTGTTGATCCCTCTTCGGGCAAGATCATTGACGTGCACCATCCGCTCCATGGGCAGAGCATCAAGGGCGTTGTGCTTATGATGCCATCGACGCGCGGTTCCTGCACAGGCTCCGGCGTGCTGCTTGATCTTGCGTTGAATGGCATGGCGCCTGCTGCGCTGGTTTTCTGTCAAGCTGAAGACGTGGTGACGCTTGGAGCCTTGATCGCGGACAAGATGTTTGGTCATTCATTGCCTGTCCTGCGACTGGCACCGGAAGATTGGGAGCGTTTGCGAAACGAGAGTGAGGCTGCAATCACGCCAACGGCAATAACTGCGCCAGGTGTTCGGTTGCCTCTTTCCACGTCGAAGGAAATCGGCCCCGATCTTACAGATGCGGATCAAGCCATGATGGCGGGCGCAGAAGGGGAAGTCACCAAACTCGCCATGGAAATCATCTGCGCCATGGCTGCAAACCAAGGGGCAGAACGCCTGATCGACGTCGCGCAGGCTCATATCGACGGTTGCATCTATGCAAGCCCGGCCAACCTGATCTTTGCGGAGAAAATGGCGGATATGGGCGCGCGAGTGCGTGTTCCGACAACAATGAATGCTATCTCGGTTGATCGTGAGCGCTGGCAGGCGCAAGGTGTGCCTGCAAGTTTTGGACGGCCTGCCGCACAGCTTGCCGACGCTTATGTGCGCATGGGATGCCAGAATACGTTTACCTGTTCGCCGTACCTTCTGGATACGGCTCCTGAACGGGGTGAAATGATCGCATGGGCGGAAAGCAATGCGGTCATTTATGCCAATACCGTGCTTGGGGCACGTACGGCGAAACATCCCGATTTCCTTGATCTTTGTATTGCGATTACCGGGCGCGCACCGCTGTCCGGTGTCTATCTCGATCAACATCGGTTTGCAGAGCGTATTATTCATATTGAAATGCCGGAAAAATTTGACGACGCATTCTGGCCACTGATCGGTTATCTGGTGGGCAAGGTTTCGCCGGACCGGATTCCTCTTTTGAGGGGGCTTGAGCATGCCAAGCCAACGACGGAAAACCTGAAGGCTCTGTGTGCAGCCTTCGGTACGACTTCCGCTGCACCTATGCTGCATGTTGAGGGTGTTACGCCGGAGGCGCATCTGATTTCACTCTCGGCTGACACGGCCCGCATCACGAAACACGAAATGGCGGAGGGTTGGCGGCTGTTGAACGACGGACCCGATGATGTGGAATTGGTTGCGATCGGTAGCCCGCATGCGTCTCTTGAAGAATGCCGAGCTTTTGCGGATGTATTGCAGGGCGGAAAAGCGGTTACGACCACTATTATAACGGCGGGACGCCAGGTTATTGCCAGCGCACGGGATGAGGGCACTCTGGAAAGACTGGAAGCCGCGGGCGTTCAGGTTATTCCGGATCTCTGCTGGTGTTCGATTTCGGAGCCGGTTTTCCCGGTTGCAGCCAAAGCGCTTATGACCAACTCCGGCAAATATGCACACTACGGTCCAGGACTATCCGGTCGCGCGGTGCGTTTCGGTAGCCTTGAGAGCTGTGCGCAGGCTGCCCGGACAGGTCGCGTAGCGCATGGCTTGCCGAAATGGTTGGATGTAAACAGTTGAAACCGCGCGTTTTGTCAAGATAAGGCTATCGCCGGTTTGCATGGCAATTTGCCAAACCTAAAGCCTGTCACTATGGTCTTAAGCAGAAGCTCCACTTTTCAAAAGAGCTGCAAAGCGCGGGTCAAAATGTCTGCTGATCTGCTCCAATGCCGCTCCCCGTGCAACTGCCCATATATCGGTTATCCCGACCAATAAACGCGGTAGTGTGCGGACGGGGTAGTCAACACTGGAAGAAACGAGCGGCTCGATCCGGTCTACAAGCCGATTGGCCAATAGTTTCGGCGCTCCGCCGCACAGAATAACGGTTTGGGGGTCGAAAATCGCCTCAATCGTATGGATGGCGGATCTGAGCTCCAAAGCTGCCCGTTCCAGCCACGCTTCCACGCGAGGATCGTTCTGCATCAATATGGTTTCAAGTTCTGCGGATAGATCGGGTTGTGCCTCGTCGAGTTGCAGATGTTTGTAGAGTGACGAGAGAGATGCGTGGTGTTCCAGCGGTGTTCCCGGACCCCGGTTGGCCATCAGCATAGTGCCAATTTCACCCGCATTGCCCTTGCTGCCTGTGTAGATTTCTCCATTCAGTATGAGACCGGCGCCAACGCCATATCCAATATAAACACAGACAACATTATCGAGCCCGTCGGCGAGACCGACCATTTTTTCTGCACGCGCGCAGGCTGTGGCATCATTCTGCAATGTCACCGTCAGGCCGGTGTTTTCGGTAAGCCTGTCGATCAATGGGAAAGATTGCCATGCGCTCATCACCCATCGGTCATCCTCGGGAACCGGGGTGCCGAAAGGCCCTGGCATCGCGACGCCAAGTCCCGACATTCGGTAGTGTCCATGGGGAAATTCAAGTGCGAGTGCAGCTCGTACTTTGGCAATCTCCTCCAGAATGATAGTGCAACCCTCTTCAGGATTATCGGGCGGGAGGGTCGCTTCCCGACGCATGACTTCATCGCCGATCAAGTTGACGACGACAATCCGCGTCAAATGCCGGTCGATCTGGACGCCCAATGCAAAGGCTCCCTCCGGCACCAGTCGATAAGGTGTCGCCGGTTGTCCGCGACCTTGCCTGACGACGTTCTCCGAACTCACCAATCCATCGCTTTCCAGGCCTTCAATGAGGTTGGAAATGGTCTGTTTCGTGAGGTTTGTCGCACGCGCAAGTTCGGCGCGTGAGAGCGACCTGTTCTGGCGCAGCGCGTCGATAATCACCCGGCGATTATGCGCACTTGTGCCTTCATGGTTGGTGCCGCTCGTGGCCCGAATGTCGCTCTTTCTTGGCATCCTCAATCCCTCTTGACACCAATAGATATTTATAACACGTTTAAGTCAATGGATTTGACTTAATAAAGAACATGAACATTTAACGATGGAACAACAGCTCTGAATTCATGGCAGTGATGCAAATGTGCGGGGCACTTTGCACGGGCCGAAGTCAAGTTAACGGGAGGTAACATGCTTAAATCAATTCACACGATCCTGCTGGGTACGCTGGCCGTATCCGCTTTCTCCATCCCCCACGCTTTTGCCGAGACGACCTTGAACGCTCTGTTCATGGCGCAGGCCGCTTATAGCGAAGCGGATGTGCGCGCGATGACGGACGCCTTTCAGGCGGCCAATCCGGATGTGAAGGTCAATCTGGAATTCGTGCCCTATGAAGGCCTGCATGACAAAACGGTTCTGGCCCAAGGCTCGGGGCAGGGCTATGACGTTGTGCTGTTCGATGTGATCTGGCCAGCCGAATATGCAAGCAACAATGTGCTTGTTGATGTCTCGTCCCGGATTACGGACGAGATGAAGAAGGGCGTTCTGCCGGGTGCTTGGACGACGGTTCAGTATCAGGACAAATATTACGGCATGCCGTGGATTTTGGACACCAAGTATCTGTTCTACAATAAGGAAATCCTTGAGAAGGCTGGCATCACCAACCCGCCAAAGACTTGGGCCGAACTTAACGATCAGGCTAAGATCATCAAGGACAAGGGCTTGCTGGCGTCGCCGATTGCATGGAGCTGGGCGCAGGCCGAAGCTGCCATTTGCGACTATACGACCTTGGTAAGCGCCTATGGGGGAGACTTCCTGAAAGACGGCAAGCCTGCCTTCGATAAGGACGGTGGACTGGATGCCCTCAAATATATGGTAGACAGCTATAAATCCGGCCTCAGCAACCCCAATTCAAAAGAGTTTCTCGAAGAAGACGTGCGCAAGGTCTTCCAGAACGGCGACGCCGCTTTCGCTTTGAACTGGACCTATATGTATAGCAAGGTCAATGATCCCGCAGAAAGCAAGGTTGTTGGCAAAGTGGGTGTCGTGCCTGCGCCCGGCGTTGACGGCAAGAGCAAGGTTTCGGCGGTCAACGGTTCGATGGGGCTTGGTATCACGACCACCAGCAAACATCCCGACGACGCATGGAAGTACATCGTCTTCATGACTTCGCAGAAAGTCCAGAACGACTATGCGAAACTGTCTTTGCCAATCTGGGCATCGTCCTATGATGATCCGGCTGTGTCCAAGGGTCAGGAAGAGCTGATTGCAGCTGCAAAGCTCGGTCTGGCTGCCATGTATCCGCGCCCGACGACACCGAAGTATCAGGAAATGTCCACGGCATTGCAGCAGTCCATTCAGGAAGCCCTGCTGGGACAGTCTTCGCCTGAAGACGCCCTCAAATCCGCAGCTGAAAACAGCGGGCTCTAAGATGCTGATGGGAGTGGGTGCGCGCGCATCCACTCCCTTCTTTTATACAGGCTGAGGTGTAAACAATGTCCGGCAACTGGATGACAATGCGAGCGTGGTTGCTGATGCTCCCGTTACTCGCCGTCATGATCTGCGTGATCGGCTGGCCAATGTTTGAAACGGTCCGTCTGTCATTCACAGATGCAAAGCTTGTCGGCACTGGCGGCGAATTTGTTGGTATCGCCAATTACGTCAAGATGCTGTCCAGCGCTAATTTCCAGCGAGCCTTCTGGACGACGACATGGTTCTCCCTCATCTCGGTCACGGCTGAAATGGTTCTTGGTGTTCTGGCTGCACTTTTGTTGAACCAGCAGTTTTATGGACGCACCATTCTACGTGCCTTGCTCATTCTACCTTGGGCGCTACCAACGGTGGTTAATGCAACGCTTTGGCGCCTCATCTATAATCCTGAATATGGTGCTCTCAATTCACTGTTGACCCAGCTTGGCATCATTTCGGAATACCAGTCATGGCTCGGTGAACCTTCAGCCGCAATGACGGCCCTGATCGTTGCCGACTGCTGGAAGAATTTCCCGTTGGTAGCCCTCATTGCATTGGCCGCGCTGCAAGCAGTGCCACGAGACATAACGGCCGCATCGCTTGTGGATGGCGCGGGTCCGTTGAACCGCTTCCGGTTTGTCATTCTGCCATATCTCGCAGGGCCGTTGATGGTCGCACTTGTCCTCCGCACGATTGAGGCATTCAAGGTCTTTGACATCATCTGGATCATGACGCGCGGCGGCCCGGCCAATTCAACACGAACACTTTCTATTCTCGTTTATCAGGAAGCCTTTTCCTTCCAGCGGGCCGGGTCGGGCGCGTCGTTGGCGCTCATTGTGACGCTGATCGTTACGGTTCTGGCTTTGGGTTATGGATTTCTGGTGCGCAAAACGGCTGGAGCGGCAACGTAATGGAACGTCGAAGCCCAATCGCTACTTTCTTCGTCTACTTCGCAGCACTGGTGCTGGCAGTCGTGATCCTCACGCCGTTGTTCTGGCTTTTTGTCATGAGCATCTCGCCGATGGCGGATTTGTCCGTGCGCCCGTTAAAATGGTGGCCTACAACGGTCGACCTTTCCCGCTACCAGGCTCTGCTGTCCACTGTGCCGAACAGCGCGGGTGCAGCCTTTGTGGCGTCGATGTACAACAGTCTGAGAGTGGCGGGCATGGCGACATTGGTCGCGATCCTCGTTGCAATTCCCGCCGGTTGGGCCGTTTCGCGAACGTCGCGCATCGGATGGTCGCTGACACTGATTATTGGAACCTACATGCTGCCCCCGGTGGCGCTTGCCGTGCCGCTCTATATGGTCCTCGCAAAACTCGGTCTACTGAATTCGGTGTTTGGCCTCGCGCTGGTGTATCTCACCATTCTCGCGCCTTTCACCACATGGCTGATGAAATCCGGTTTCGATGGCATCCCACAGGAGATTGAGCAGGCAGCTATGATTGATGGGGCAAGCCTTTTCCAGACATTGCGCATCATCACCCTGCCGCTGGCATTGCCTATTGTTGCAACATCGGCGCTGTTTGCCTTCTTGCTCGGCTGGGATGAGTTTTTCTATGCGCTTTTGTTCACTTCTGATCAGCGAGCGCGAACATTGACAGTTGCCATTGCCGATCTCGCTGGTGGGCGTGTTTCCGATTACGGCCTGATTGCAACCGCTGGCGTTCTGGCTGCGCTGCCTCCGGTTATTGTCGGCCTTTTGATGCAGCGCGCGCTTATATCCGGCCTGACCAGTGGCGGTGTGAAAGGATGATAATGAACACGCAAAAGCAGCGTCCAGAAGGACTTGTCGCAATCGATAAGGAAATGGCGCGCCAATTCAGCGATGCTCTGATTTCCTTCGAGGACAATCGGGAGCAGGCCGAGAAGATCGTCCGGAGTTTGCGCAAGACAGGCAAGCTGTTGCTTTTGGGTATGGGCGGGTCGCATGCTGTCAGCCGTGCGGTGGAGCCGCTCTATCGCGCCCATAATATTGATGCAATTGCGATACCGCTTTCGGAACAACTTGGTGCGGCCCTGCCCATTGAGGGCAAGACCGTTCTCGTCACATCACAGTCTGGCGAAAGTGCTGAGGTCGTGCGCTGGTTCGCCGAGAAGAAGCGCAATGCCGATATATTCGGCCTGACGCTCGACGCCGGGTCGTTTCTCGGCAAGAAGGTTGATTGTCTGGTGGGAAATGGCGGCGGAGAACTGGCATTTGCCGCAACCCGCAGCCTGACGATCAGCTTTGCTCTGCATTTGGCCATACTCGCGGCGCTAGGCGACGATCCGGATGCGGTGCTGAATGTATTGAAATCGCCACAGACTGTTGCGATTGATGCAGCACTTGCCTGCATAGCCGACGTCGATACGATTGTGACGTCAGGGCGCAGTCTTCAAGGCGTAGCGGAGGCGATCGCGCTGGGTTTTACGGAGCTTTCGCGCGTGCCGAGCTATTCTCTGGAAGGGGGTCAACTGCGCCACGGTCCTATGGAAATGCTCTCGCCCAAGGTTGGCGTCGTCTTGTTCAAAGCTGATGATGCGACCGCACCGCTGGTGACAGCAATGGCGCAGTCTGTTGTCGAGGCCGGTGCGAAACTTGTGGTGTTCGACGCCTCGGGTGAGCCGCTTGTTCCGGGAGCAGTGACAATTTCCTTTCCCGCAGCGAGTGGGCTTGCCGCCATATTCGAGATATTGCCCGCGGCACAGCGGCTTATGATGGCATTCGCCGACATGCGTGTCGAGAACGCCGGAACGCCGGTCCGCTCTTCCAAGATCACGCGGAGTGAATGAGTGAGGCCAATCGCAATTATCGGCAACGTCAATGTCGACATGATCCTCGGTCCCACTGCAGCCTGGCCGCAGCCGGGAACTGAGAACATTGTCAGCCATGATGAGTTGCGCGTCGGTGGCTCGGCGGGCAATTCGGCACTGACGCTTATGGCGCTGAATGTGCCGTTTCAGATGGCCGCAAATACCGGCTCGGACCAGTTTGGGCGTTGGCTTGCCGAGCATTTCGGTGATCATGCCCGGCAATGGGCGGTGTTTTCAGGCAAGACCACTTTGTCCGTTGGCCTGACGCATCCAGATGGTGAGCGGACGTTTTTCACGACGCTCGGCCATCTGCCGCATTTCTCCATTGAAGATGCTCTGTCGGGACTTGATGGTCAGGCTTTGTCTGGTGGGCTGGCGCTGCTGTGCGGAAGCTTTCTGACCGACAGGCTGGCTGATGCCTATGACCAGTTTTTTGATTGGGCTGATCACCACAACATCGATGTGGCCCTTGATACTGGCTGGCCTGTTGAAGGCTGGACCGAACGGAACCGAAGCCGCGCACGTTCATGGTTGAAACGCTGCAAGTTCGCGATGTTCAATGAGGTTGAGACGGTCAATCTTGGAAATTCGGCCGACCCCATAGAGGCTGCACGCAGTCTAGCGCAGATTATGCCGAACGACGCACTTTTCATCGTCAAATGCGGCCCGAACGGTGCTTTTGCCGTGGAATGTGATGGCAGTGTCATATCGGTGGATGCGCCTCACGTGACGGTTATCGACACGATTGGTGCGGGCGATGTTTTCAATGCGGCTTTCCTGGCGTCTTTCGCCAAAGGCGAGCCGGTTGAGGCCAGTTTGCGCGCCGCCACGCGCAGCGCGTCCCGGGCGATTTCAACAAGCCCACGGGCCTATACATCGGACATCGAAGGAGCGCTTGTATGAGCACCCTGACTATAAACAATGTATGCAAGAGTTTTGGACCGACTGACATCCTCAAGGGTATCGATCTGTCACTGGCCAGTGGTGAGTTTCTGGTTCTGCTCGGCGCTTCCGGCTCCGGCAAGTCCACATTGCTCAACATTATTGCAGGTCTGGCAGAGCCGACCAGCGGCGACATTCGCATCGATGAGCGCTCTATCGTTGGCGTTCATCCCAAGGACAGGGACACGGCGATGGTGTTTCAGTCCTATGCGCTGTACCCAAATCTGAATGTCAGACGCAATATTGGCTTCGGTCTCGAAATGCGCAAAGTGCCAGCCGCAGAACGGGAAAAAGCTGTTCTGGACGCGGCGCGCCTTCTACAGATCGAAAACCTGCTGGATAGAAAGCCTGCGCAGCTTTCTGGCGGGCAACGTCAACGTGTTGCAATCGGGCGCGCGCTGGTGCGGCATCCGAAGTTGTTCCTATTCGATGAGCCCCTGTCTAACCTCGATGCCAAATTGCGCATGGAGATGCGCGCCGAGTTGAAGCGGTTGCATCAACTCATGAAGACCACCATGGTTTATGTCACGCATGACCAGATTGAAGCGATGACATTGGCGACGCGCATTGCTGTGATGCGCAACGGACGTATCGAGCAGCTGGATACACCGGAAAATGTCTATAACCGGCCCGCGACCCTTTATGTGGCGACATTTGTCGGCGCTCCGCCGATGAATATGCTGGAAGCTACTTTCAATGGGGATCGTTTGACCATCGATGGTACTGAAACCAGTATTCCTGTGGGCAGCCTACCGCGCGTTGCCCATGGCAAACGAGTCCTGCTGGGCGTCCGGTCAGAAGCCATCGGTCTAGAGCGCAAAGAACAAAGTGTCGTTTTACGGATGAAATGCGATATTGCAGAACTCACCGGTCCCGAATTAATCGTCACCGGGACTGTCGGTTCGCAAAGGCTCGTGGCAGCGTTACCGCCAAGTCACAAAGTGCAGCCGGGCGAAGAGTTCGACGTCATGCTCGATCCCGAGAATGTTCATCTCTTTGATCCCGAGACCGAATTGCGACTTAACTGATCGTTCCGACCATCATATAGTCGGGAAATCAGTCCAATAGCTTCATCGCGGTCTCTTCGTCGGTAATAAGTCCGTTGATGATCTGACCGCGCAAGGCCGACAGCAATGGCTGCACTTTGCGCGCGCCAGACGCCACGCAAATGCGCTGTCTGCTGACATTGATCTGCGGCGCGACGCTGGTGATCCGCAAATTTGTGGCGCCATTGACGATCTTTCCGTCGATATCAAATGCCCAGCCGCAAATTTCGCCAACGCCACCGAGCCTATTGAGCTCAAAAAGCTCATCGCGGCTGAGAAAGCCTTCTTTGGCGAGTGGAGAATCCGCAGCCAGATCACTAATGCCTGTCAGCCAGAGATCGGCGGTTGATGCCAGCTCGTGAACACGCCTCACTGGCTCAATCGCCAGCAAGGCATCCCTTTCTTCCACTGATGAAAGATAGAGCGGCAAGAGGAGAGGGTAATGCTGTGCGCTTACCGTTTCCGAAAGCTTGATTAAAGCGTCGAAGGGACTTGCCGATCCGTCAATGCCAATATGCCCCACCAGTGATACCAGGCGATGCACGGAGCCATTAAGCGGAGAAACACGCTGAACAGTGGCGCGCATGGTACGGCCGGTGCCAAGCGCCATCACAATGGCAGTTCTGGACCGCAACTGCCGCTCTATGAAAACGGCAGCGGCTTCAGGGACGGTCGTCGAACCTTCCGGCCAAGTTCCCTCCGAGGGAACAACGTCGCAATAAGCCAGGTCGAATTTCTCCGACAGCTTGCCAGCGAGTTCCATGCAATTTGCGATAGGATGGTTCATCCGAAACGTGATCAGTCCTTCGGACCGGCATTGCGAAACAAATCGCTGTGCCGTTGGGCGCGAAACGCCCAGCATCTGGGCGATCTCGTCCTGGGTCTTGCCAGCAATATAATAAAGCCAACCCGCTCTTGCGGCATCGTCGAGTCTGGGTTTGTCGTTATCGGCCATGGGCGGAAATATCTCTTAGTAAGGAAGGCAGGTCGGCAGCATGCGTTAAAATGTGATCTGCACCGGCATTACGCAATGTTTCAGTATTGTCCAGTACCGAGTAATGGCTCCCACCGGTAAATCCGACAGCCGTCATGCCCGCAGCCTTGGCGGCTTTAACGCCGCTGGGGCTGTCTTCGATAACGACGCATCGTGGGGCCGACACACCCATCTGTCTGGCCGCGTAAAGAAAGAGGTCAGGAGCGGGCTTGCCGTGTTTCACCATCGTTGTGCTGAAAATATTGCCTTCGAAAAGTGGCAGCAGACCTGTTTGCCCCAATGATATCTGAAGTCGTTCCTCATCGCTAGATGACGCCACGCAGCGGGGGAGTGGTATCGCTTCAATCGCTGAACGAATTCCATCGACGGCAATCAGTTCCTGTTCAAAGCGCGCAAAAAGATACTCTCGCCAGCTTGAAACAAAGGTGTCGGGGAGTGGCTTGTTCATTTGTTCCGTGAAGGCATCCGTCACTGCCGATGCCGGACGTCCCAGGAAAGTGCGCAAGGCATAGTCGAGGTCCGTGGGTACGCCGTGCCTGCTCAGTACGTCGGCTACCGCGCCGCAGCTGATGATCTCGCTGTCGACCAGTACGCCGTCACAGTCAAAAATGATCAGATCAAAGGCGAGCGGGGCAGGGTTCATTGGGGTGATATCCATCGAGCGACTCATGAGAAAATGATTGATATGTGAGCGTATGATAAACACGGTGCGTCTGGAAGAGCAATATACCTTTGCGCGGCGATCCATATATAAGCACGCTATATGCCATAATAAGTAATCATTCGGACGATTCAAATTATGGGCTGGACAAACGCTTATTGGAGCGTATGCTCACTGTAAAAGCACTTGATCGAGATGGGAGGATACGATGAAGCGTCTTTTAGTGGCTTCCTTGATGTTGGGCTGTTCGATGCTGTCCAGCTTAACGGCTGAGGCAAAAACGCAGATCGAATTCTGGCATGCGATGGGAGGCGTGCTCAATGATCGCGTGAATGAACTTTCGAAGAAGTTCAATGAATCTCAAGATGAGTATGAGATTGTCCCGGTCAATAAGGGCAAATATGAAGAGCTCATCAATGCGATGATTGCGGCCTATCGCGCGAAGCGCGCGCCGGTCATTGTGCAAACCAATGAACGCGCATTTTTGACCATGCTGAACTCATCGGCGGTAATACCCGTCGCCGATCTGATGGTCAAGGAAGGCTACACCATCGACTGGAGTACGGTGATTGCGCCGGTTGCCGCATACTATAGTGACAAGGGCAAGTTGCAGGCTCTGCCATTCAACTCGTCAACGCCAATCCTTTGGTACAATCAGGATCATTTCAAGGCCGCAGGCTTTGAAAAGCCAGCTGATAACTGGGATGAGCTGACACAACAGTTGCACGCGATCCATGACAAGGGCATTTCGAAATGCGCCATGGTTTTGCCGGGCGACTATGAGTGGAGCTTTCTCGAAAACTACGCTGCCGTGAACGACTACCCCTATGGCACAAAGCGCAACGGCATTGACGGTATCGACACCGAGTTTGTTTTCAACAAGTCTCTGACCCGTCAAGTGGAGCGCATGCATGACCTCGTTTCGAGCGGAGTTATGGAGATCGCGGGTCAGGGAATTCAGCCGGTTCAGTTGTTCACCTCAGGCACCTGTTCGACGATTATTGCATCGACTGCGTCTCATGCCGCGGTGGAGGCTTCAGCAAAATTCCCGTGGAATGCGACTTTCCTCCCCCATGAAAAGGATCGTACAGCACATAATAGTGTCATCGGTGGCGGCGCTTTATGGGCAATGAAGGGTCATTCCGACGATGAATATAAAGGCGCTGCCGCGTTCTTCGACTTTCTAGCAAAGCCGGAAACTCAGGTGTGGTGGAGCAAAAACACTGGCTATGTTCCCGTTACGACGACGGCCTATGAAGCGCTGAAAAGCGAAGGCTATTTCGAGCAGCATCCCACCCGCGCCATTGCGATTGAACAGCTTATGCGCAAGCCGAACTCCGATAATTCGCTGGGTTTCCGCTTCGGTAACTCCAATCAGGCCAATATCTTCATTATGGAAGAAGTGATGGCTGCCTCACTGGGGCAGAAGCCGGCACAGGAAGCGTTGGATTCCGCTGTCACGCGCGGCAACGAAGTGCTTCGCCGCTTTGAAAAGCTAAGCGCAGGAAAATAAGGCAATGAAAGCACAAGGTGGAGGTGCTTTCCGTCAGCGCTCCCCTTTGGGGGAGCGGCAGGAAAGCGGCCTGAAGCGCGCGCATTTTCGAGAATGGAAAACGCCAGTCTTATTGCTGGCGCCACAAATGCTCGTCCTGCTGTTCTTCTTCTTCATTCCGTCATTCAGGGCGCTCATCCAGGCGTTTCAGCTCAATGATCCGTTTGGCGGTTCAGTGCAATGGGTTGGTTTCTCGAACTTTGCGGCATTGCTCGCCAGCCCGTCCTACTGGATGTCGGCCAAAATGACGCTCTGGTTCACGCTGGCGCAGAATGCAATCACGCTTTCGGTTGCGTTGCTTTTTGCTTTCGCGACCAACCATGTCATTCGTGCGCGTGGCGCCTATCGTACGATCTTGCTGCTTCCTTATGCTATCGCTCCCGCAGTTGCAGGCATAATGCTGGCATTTCTGTTCAATACCCGTGTCGGACCGATCGCGCAAATACTGCACATGCTGGGTATCGGTTGGGACCCCACGAAGAACACTACCGATGCAATGATCCTCATCATCCTTGCGGCATCGTGGAAGCACATTTGCTACAACTATATTTTTCTCGTCGCCGCCCTGTTGGCCGTACCGCGTTCGATCCTGGAATCTGCCGCCATCGATGGTGCGGGGCCCATTCGACGGTTCCAGCGTATTTCCCTGCCGATGATCGCGCCGACGCTGTTCTTCCTGATCGTCATCAACTTCGTCTACGGCTTGTTCGACACATTTGCAATTATCGATGCCACCACACGTGGCGGACCGGCAGGGGCGACGTCAATCCTCGTCTATAAGGTTTATCAGGATGGCTTCGTCAATCTGGACATGGGCTCTTCTGCTGCGCAGTCGGTCATTTTGATGATCCTCGCTCTTGCCCTCACATTCGCGCAGTTTCGCCTGGTCGAAAGGCGCGTCAATTATGCGGTGTAAATCATGAATGAACGCACACCGATATTGGACGTGGTTTGCCATGCGGTTCTCATAATCGGGATCGTGTTGGTTTGCCTGCCACTTTATTTCGTGGTGGTCACGGGTTCGCTGAGCCAGCAGGACGTGTTGAAAGTCCCGATGAGTTGGCTGCCGGGCGATCAGTTTTTGGTCAATTCGCTGGAAGTTCTAACAACGATCAATTTCGGGCAGCTTTTGTTGAACACGTTTATCGTGGCGCTCGGAATTACTGTCGGAAAATTGGCTCTTTCGGTGCTTGCCGCCTTTGCAGTCACCTATTTCCGCTTTCCGTTCCGAATGACCGCCTTCTGGCTGATCTTCATATCGATGATGCTGCCGATTGAGGTGCGCATTGTCCCAACCTATGAATCAGCAGCCAATATGGCGCTGCCGCTGAATATCATCTTTGCCTGGCTCGGCATTTCGGTGGAGCTGAACTGGAACATGGTGAACACCTATCCCGGGCTTATCCTGCCCATCATCGCTTCAGCAACGGCGACATTTTTGTTCAGGCAGTTCTTTCTGACAATTCCTGACGATCTGTGTGAAGCAGCAAGAATTGACGGCGCTAAACCAATGCAATTCTTCTTCCGCATTCTGCTTCCACTGTCCCGGTCGAACATCGTGGCATTGTCGATCATTCTCTTCCTGATGGGCTGGAACCAGTATCTGTGGCCCTTGTTGATGACGACAGACCCCAATATGGCAACCGCTGTTGTGGGTTTGAAACAGGTCATGCCGCAGTCGGATGGTCTTCCGACATGGCATCTTCTCATGAACGCCTCACTTTGGACCATGCTTCCGCCCGTGCTGGTGATCCTCATCATGCAGCGATGGTTCGTGAAGGGTCTCGTCGACAGCGGCAAATAATGAACGATTGGAGAATATGAAAATGGTGAAGATCATTGGCCATCGCGGTGGGCGCAATCTGTGGGCCGAAAATAGTATCGCGGGCTTTCAAAATCTGCTCGCTTTGGATGTAGATGCCGTGGAACTGGACGTCCATTTGAGTTCCGATGGTGTGCCGGTTGTGATCCATGACCCATTGCTCGATCGCACCACCAATGGCAGAGGACCAGTTCAGGCGCAAAGCGCAGAGGCGCTTGGAAAAGTCCTCTTGAACGACAGCCGCGGTCAAACAATACCCACTCTAGCGGATGTGCTGGATATCTTCGCTCCCACCAGGCTGGAGCTTGAACTGGAGATCAAGATTGATGAGCGGGGGAGACCATATCCCGGTATGCCCGAAAAGATCATCACGCTTGCTCAAGAGCGCAATATGCTGGATCGCGTCTTCCTCACCTGCTTCGTGCCGGAAGTGCTGGAAGATGTCCGTATGAAATTTCCAGACCAGCAGTTGCTGATGTCGATTGACCGGCGCTCGGCGGAGTTTTTCGGTGGATTTGAAAAAGTGCTCAAGCGCGGCAACGATGTTGCAACGGTATTGGCTTTCGAGAAGAGCTTGCTGGAGATTGTATTGGACCAATGTGTGGCGGAGGTAGGGACACCAAGGCTTGGATGTTGGGTGCCAAACACCGAAACCGAGCTTGAACATTGGTTGAGCAAGCCAATTGGTCAGTTGACAACGGATCGCCCCGATCTAGCAGTTCTCGTCGCGGGCCGACACTCATCACCGGCTAATCGGCAGAAAGGGTGAGTTGATGGCCTCGGTCGAACTTCGTGCAATTCACAAGACCTATGGCAATGTGGAAGTCATTCCCAGCATCGATCTTTCGATTGCGGATGCAGAATTCGTTGCGCTTGTCGGACCTTCCGGATGTGGCAAGTCAACGTTGCTGCGCATGATTGCCGGTCTCGAACAAATCACATCCGGTGATCTGCATATTGGCGACAGGAATGTGAACCGCGCCAATCCCAGCGAGCGCGATGTTGCCATGGTTTTCCAGAATTATGCGCTTTATCCGCATATGTCTGTCTTCGACAACATAGCGTTCAACCTTCAATTAGCGGGCCGACCGAAAGCGGAAATTCGGGATCGGGTCGGTGAAGCGGCGCGGATGCTGGATCTGACAACACTATTAGACCGCAAGCCGCATCAATTGTCCGGAGGCCAGCGCCAGCGTGTCGCAATGGGGCGCGCCATTGTGCGAAAGCCTTCTGTCTTTCTGTTTGACGAGCCGCTCTCAAATCTCGATGCAAAATTGCGCGTATTGATGCGTGCAGAGATCAAGGAGCTGCACCAGAAGGTGAAGATTACGTCGATTTATGTCACGCACGATCAGATTGAAGCAATGACATTGGCTGATAGAGTGGTGGTGTTGAACAAAGGGCGGATCGAGCAACAGGGCACGCCTATGGAGCTCTACACGAAGCCCGCTAATGTCTTCGTTGCAGGCTTCATTGGTTCGCCCTCGATGAATTTTCTAAACGCAACGGTTGAGCAAGGTTCAGCAGGCATCGCTATCCGGTTGGAAAACGGTGCAAAATTGGACATGCTGGATAGCAACCTAGATAAAACCGGCAAGGTTGTGCTGGGATTGCGCCCTGAACATCTGGAAGTCCGTCGCGATGGCGGTATTCAAGCAAAAGTGCGCCTGATCGAACCAACCGGGGCTCAAACCCATGTTGTGCTTGAGGTAGGCTCAGAGAAATTGACGGCTGTCGTTGATAGCGAGATGCCGCTGACAGTGGGTGAGGTGGTTGGTCTGGATATCGCACGCGAACGGGTGCATCTATTCGATCCGTCCAGTGGTGCACGTATCAACTGAAAGGACTATCTCCTAAACAGCACTAACCGGAACTCATTTCCAAAATAGAGGCCGGTGGGAAGCCATGCTTCGGCGGGATCGAATTTTTGTAACCTGTCCGTCTTTATCTGTCCGTTTTGGTTAAGTGGGTTATGAAGAGTTGGAAAAGCTCTGACTGGCTCGATATGGATAGCCGCTTGTAAATATTGTGGCGGTGTATCTTGGCCGTCCCCTCTGAAATATTCATATGACGAGAAATCGAGATATTGCTATGGCCGCGCAGGATCAGCTTTGTGATTGATTGCTGCGCGGGCGTCAGCTGCCCTTGGAACGCACCCAGAAACGTTTCCTCAATATCCTCTTTTGCATATTCATGGTTGATATAGCTCGCATTGCTGCGGCAATGGGTAGAAATAGAAGCAGCAATAACCGGCTCAATCTGTCTTAGATTATCCAGTTCAGAACCCGTGAACGCGTTGCTTCCGTGGTTTCGCATCAGCGAATAAACAGCTGCGGTTCGATGGCGCAATGGCACAATAATGCCTATTTCCTCCACCAGCGCGCCGGCTTCGGATGAAACACAGGGATGGATATCCTTTGCAATCACAAAATCCGATGTGAAGAAGCTGTCGGGCGCGAGTTCGCCCATTCGCCACACGCCCGATGTATGTTCATTGATCGACGCGACATAAAACGGATCAAGCAGATAGCCGCCCCGCAAATATGTTTCCAGTGTCTTGCGCGGTACGGAACTGCAATAGCCATCATGGAGAAAAAGCGGGGTATTGTTGAAGCTGAACAGGAAAATGCAGCTCATGTCGAATTGCACCCGGCCACCGATAGTTTGGTCGAGTGTCTGACCCAGCCCGTCCGTTCCGATGGACCGGATTATCTCTGACAGTCCGTTGGCATCCAGCGGAAACACGGTTTCTCCTCCCGTATAACTTTCGGCATATCGACGCATCTGCGTATGATTTCTAGACTTCGCACCAAAAGCAAGAGTTCGACGGATGTATCGAACCGATTGGGGAAAATAGTTGGATTTGGTCCAGAAGGAGGAAACATGGCTGGTCGTTTGTCAGGAAAAGTAGCGCTTATAACGGGTGGCGCGGGAGGCTGCGGTCTCGCAGCATCGGAACTCTTCGCTGCGGAAGGGGCCAAGGTCGGTATTGTGGACTTGCCGTCTAGCCCAGGTGCAGATGTTGCAAAAAAGCTCAACGAAGCCGGTCACGAGGCGGTCTTTGCGCCAGCCGATGTTTCGGATGCCGCGCAGGTCGCATCGGCAGTGGAGAAAATTATCGGGGCTTTCGGACCCATTACGGTTCTGATGAACCATGCAGGCACACTGGCGGCAGGTCCGTTTCTCGAAACAAGTGAAGAGGAATGGGACCGCCTTATGGCGATCAATGTGAAAAGCATGTTCCTCGTCTCAAAGGCCGTACTGCCATCGATGATCAATGCGGGTGGTGGTAGCATTATCTCTACGTCGTCGATTTCAGGCGTCGTCGGAACGCCCATGGAAGTGCTTTATTGCACGACCAAAGGGGCCTGCCACATGTTCGCACGCGCTCTTGCGGTGGAGTTTCGCGACAGGAATATTCGGAGCAATGCGATCTGCCCCGGCTTCATCGCCACGGCGCACGGTCGCAAGGAATTGGCGGTGCTGCAAAGCTTCGGCGTCGATGTTTCGGAAGACGCAATCAAAACTGCGCAAGGACGGCTGTGCCTGCCATCTGAAGTTGCTTCAGCAGCACTCTTTCTTGCAAGCGATGAGGCAAGCTTCATCAACGGAGCGCATATCTTCGCGGATAATGGCTACACTGCCATCTGACAAAGCCGTGTCGCTTCGGCGACGCCGAACGCCCACAACAGCAATAAGCAAAAAGATGGGAACGAGAATGTCAAAACAGAGCAATATGAGTGCAGGTGGCCACTGGCGCAATTGGGTCGGCAATCAGTCTTGTGTGACTTCCGCCATGGGCGCTCCTGCCAGTGAAGCCGAACTTTGCGATATGGTCAATTCCGCAACGTCTCAAGGACTGAATGTCCGATGTGCGGGGTCCGGTCACTCCTTCACGCCCGTTGTGGCTACCAGCGGGCTTATGCTCACGCTTTCAGGCATGAAAGGGGTGAAAAATGTGGACCATGATCGCAAGCGGGTTACCGCTGCAGCCGGTACGACCATTAACGAGCTTGGGCGATATCTCAAGAACAATGGTCTATCGATGGTCAATCAGGGCGATATTGACAGTCAGGCCTTGGCTGGCGCGCTGACAACCGGCACGCATGGCACGGGCGCAAAACTGTCCAATCTGGCATCATCGATTGTCGGCATGAAGATCGTCCAGCCCAACGGTGCCATTTTGACCGTCGACGAAACCACGCCGGATCTCTTGCGTGCGAGCCGCGTTTCCATTGGTACACTCGGTGTGATTTCCGAGATTACCTTGCAACTAATGGATTCCTATAACCTCTATGAAAGGCTCTGGCGGGAGGATTTTGATGCGTGCATGGACATGCACGACGAACTTGCCTCCAAACATAGGCACTTCAGCTTCTTCTGGTGCCCGACGGAAAAAAGCCGTCATTGCTATTGTCTTCCGGATACGGCATCGACCTCACGCTCGGGAAAGACAACCGATGTCTGTGAAATGAAGATTATGGACATTACCGACCAGCCGCCAATGAGCCGCGGGTTTGAAAAAGTCGCATACAGTTCGGAGATTTATCCGATCGAGTATGTGCCAAACTTCCACGAGCTTGAATATGCGGTGCCTGTTGTGCACGGCAAAGAGGCGGTCAAAGAAGTCCGAAAACTGATGCTGGAGAAATATCCAGAGTGCATCTACCCCATCGAGTATCGCTTTACGGCTGGTGATGATGCGTGGATGAGCCCCTTCTTTGAACAGGACAGCGTGACTGTGTCGGTTTCTGGTGAGCCTGGAACGGACTATTGGCCCTACCTCAGAGACGTGGATAAAATTCTGCGGGACTTCGGTTCCCGTCCGCATTGGGGCAAGCTTCACTTTCTGACTGGCGCGGATGTGACATCGATTTATCCCAAAGCCGATGAATTTCGCGCCCTGCGCCGCAAGCTGGACCCACAGGGTTATTTCCTGAATGACCATCTGACACAATTGTTCAGATAGGCGACCTCAGCGCTTGCGGCAGGTGCACGGTTCGTAGCCTCCGGCAAACAGGCGCCCTGGTTTCATGCCGATCATCGCCGGAACTTCGCTCAAGACCTGCGCACCCAGCGAACGCGCAATCGAGATCGTGGTTTCGGCGCAGATGGCTGCGTCTTCAGCCGCATTGTGATGCTTGAAGGTAAGGCCCAGATGAGACGCCAGAACATTCAACTTGTGCGACCCGAGATCGGGCCAGACCTTTTGCGCCATCTTGACCGAACATAGATACTGAAATTCTGGATAGTTCTGCCGATACTGATCAAGACAGGTGCGCCAGACGCTGAAATCGAAGGCGGCATTGTGAGCGATCATTGTGGCGCCCGCAAAATCTTCCGCGAATTCGTCCATGACTTCGGGAAACTCTCCGGCATCTTCCACATGTTCGGGACGAATGCCGTGGATCGCAATGTTGAAAGAGGAAAAGCGCATGTCCTTCGGTCGGATAAGGCGCTCTTCAACGCGCACGACGCGATCATCTTCAATCCATGCCAATCCTACGGAACAAGCGCTTCCACGCTGTTCATTGGCCGTTTCAAAATCAACTGCAATGGTTTTCAAGGCATGCTCCGGCTGGCTTTGCCAAGCTTCTACCGTCAAGCGCACCATTTGGCAAAACCAAAGCATCACCTGCACCAATTCGAGAGAAATTGGTGCAGGTGAGATCGTGCAGGTTATTTCAGTTCGACAACGGCTGCCTTGATATCCGGCTTTTGCGGAATGATGCCGCTTTTGGCGTACCAGTCGGCAATTTTTCCGATCTGTTCAACGTCCGCCGCCGTAACCGCTGTGGTCGGAACGGCATTGTTCTCACCGATCACTTTGCCGAGTTCGGCTGGTATGTTCATTTCCTTTGCCCAGATCGCGCCTGCATCGGCCTTGTTCGCCACTGCCCAGGCATTGTCCTGCTTCAGGACATCGAAAATGGCCTGAAGCTCGTCGGCTTTCTTTTCAGCGAATTCGCGACTTGAAACGAGAACGACGGCATTGTCCGAGCCGATGGCCGCGCCATCGGCGATCACCTGACCACCATAGGACTTCTCAGCGATTGCCACGAAGGGGTCCCAAGTTGCCCAGGCATCGACATGTCCCTGCACAAAGCTTGGACCACTGTCGCTTGGGCTAAGATAGACGCGCTCGACGCTTTTCGGATCGACGCCGTTTTTCTCCAACCCCTGCATCAGCAGATACTCGCCTGTACCGCCTCGGTTGACCGCAACCTTCTTACCGGCCAGATCCTTGATCGACGTGATGCCTGCATCCTTTTTGGCGACGATCCCTTCAGAGCCGGGCGACATTTTCTGATAGCCGAAGATCGTCAGTGGAATATTTGCAGCCAGTGCCGCAATGGCCGATGTGGAGCTGCCAGCCGTGATATCGATGCTGCCCGCGTTCAGTGCTTCAAAAGCGGGAGCCGCAGCGGGAAATGGGCCAGCCCATTCCACCTTGATGCCTTTTTCCGCGAGCGCTTTTTCCAGTGTGCCACGCGATTTTGCCAGGGTAATATCATTGGGGCCGCGAAGCCATCCGATACGGACAATTTGATCAGCGGCGAAAGCGGTTGTGCTCGCAAGCGTCATTGCCACACCGGTAAGGGTGGCCAGAATTTGAAGTCTTTTCATTGATTATCTCCGCTTTTTCAAGGGTGCAGGACAGGATGCCGGACGCCAAGCGCTTCCAGCAATTCGGTTTCGATGGCGGCAGCGCGTTTGTCTGTTCTCTGCCTTGGATGATCGATATCGACACGCAGATCGCGAATGAATCGCCCCTGATCGAGAACGAGAATCCGGTCGGCGAGAGCCACAGCCTCCCAGACATCATGCGTCACCAGCAGGGTCGCTGGTCTGTGTTTGCGCCAGAGATTGAAGACCAGATCGTGCATGCGAAGACGCGTCAACGCATCGAGCGCTGCAAATGGTTCGTCGAGCAAAAGCAGTTCCGGCTCGCGAACCAGCGCCCGTGCCAAGGCAGCCCGCTGTGCTTCACCGCCAGACAGTGTCAAAGGCCAGGCATCGACCCGATGAGACAGGCCAACATCGGCAATCGCCTGAAGTGCTTTGCCGTTGCTGCGGGCGTTCGCTACGCCAAGCGCAACATTGTCGATCACGCTCTTCCACGGCATCAGCCGCGGTTCCTGAAAGACGACGGCACGGCGTTGCGGAATTTCCAATGCATTAGCCGGCGCTTCGTCGAGCCCCGCAAGCACACGCAGCAGCGTGGATTTTCCAGAGCCGCTCCTGCCAAGCAGAGCCACGAATTCTCCCGGTGCTATGCTCAGATCGATATTGTCGAGAACCATCGGGCCGCCGAAGGACCGTGACAGGCCACGAATTTTAACGATATCGCTCATGATACCACCGCCGGGCGCCAGCGCAGGGCATAGGCTTCGATAGCACGCACCAGCCCATCCGTCAGCAATCCCATGAGCGCGTAGACCAGAAGGCACACCACGATGACGTCGGTTTGCAGAAAGTCACGCGCATAGGTGATGATATAACCAATGCCACTGGACGCATTGATCTGTTCTGCCACCACAAGGCTAAGCCATGCGATGCTCAATCCATAGCGCACGCCGACAAGCAGTGAGGGCAGAGCGCCGGGGATCACGACATGTCGAATGATTTCCAGCGTGCCGAGATTGAGGGTACGCCCAGCCTCGATCAGCTTGCGGTCAACGCTGCGAATACCGCCATGAAGCGTCAGATAGATCGGGAAAACGGAGCCAAAGGCAACCATGCCGATCTTGGGTGCTTCACCAATGCCGTACCAAAGGATGAAGAGCGGCAGGAGACCCAGAAACGGCATCGCTTTTAGCATCTGCACGGGCGGGTCGATGATCGTTTCGCCAAGCCGGGAAAGCCCGGCGAAAAGCGCCAGAGCGACACCTATGGCGAGTGCTATGGAGAAGCCAACAATGACACGCAGGAACGACACCGCGAGACCGGTCGCCAGCTCTCCCGATGCCAGCAGTCGCAGGCCGGTCGCTGCAATGTCGACAGGTGACGCCAGTGTGCGGGCCGACAGAAGCCCGGTGACGCTCGCCAATTGCCACAAAATAAGGATGGCGATAGGCGATACGAGCCTCAGCATCCATTGCGGGAAGCGCGGGCCTGTTTTGGCACTGCTGGCTGGAGGAGAGCTGACGCCAGCCGCTTTCTCCAAAGCGCTTGTATCAGCCATTGGCGGCCTTTCCAGTCAGGTCCCGGTCGAACAGGGTTGACCATGTAAACTGCTTGCGCTCGGCGACGGGCCGTTCAACGGGCAGACGCGGCAAAACCATCTCGCCGAAGCGATATGCTTCCTCGAGCAGAGGCATGCCGGAGAGGATGAACGTGTCGACACCAACGGCCTGATAGGCTTCGAGTGTGCGAATGACCGTGTCCGGTGAGCCGACGATTGCCGTGCCCGGGCCGGGGCGCACGAGACCAATGCCAGCCCAGAGATTGGGCGAGATTTCAAGGTCGCGCAGATTGTCCGGTTTAACGCCGCCGTGCATTGCAGTCATGCGCTGTTGGCCAACGGAGTCCGTGTTGGAGACGAAGCGCTTGTTGCCAGCCATAGCCGCCTCATCCATCTGGTCGTAAAGATCGGCGGCAGCTTCCCAGGCTTTCGCGTCGGTCGAGCGCACAATCACATAAAGGCGGATACCGTATTTCAGTTCGCGCCCATGGGCTGCGGCACGTGCTTTGACCTGCTTGACCTTCTCGCCCATCTGTTCGGGTGTTTCGCCCCAGGAAAGATAAGTGTCGACGTGTTTTGCCGCGACTTCTATGGCACTGTCAGACGAACCGCCAAACCAGAGCGGCGGTGGGGCGATCGACGAACCGGCCGGAAGGGCAAGTTTTGCGCCTTCGGTCTGGAAGTATTTGCCCTTATGGGTGACGCTTTCGCCCGCCATGAGACGATGCCACAGGGTCAGATATTCATCGGCCATCAGATAACGTTCGTCATGCGGCAGCATCATGCCGTAAGCGCCAAGCATCTTGGCGTCGCCCGAGACAACATTCAGCATCAGCCTGCCGTTGGAGAACTCCTGAAATGTCGCCGCCATTTTGGCAAGCAGCGTTGGTGCTACGAGACCCGGATGGAAGGCGAGCAGAAACTTCATGCGTTCCGTATAGGGCAATAGCGCACCGGCGAGTGGCCAGACGTCATGAGCGCCGGTGGCAAAAAGCGCGCCCGTATAACCCAGATGGTCATAGGCTTGGGCAAGCTGCTTGTAATAGCCGTAATCGACGACGCGCGATCCCTCGGGCTTCCAGGGATAAGCGCCGTCTGGGGCGCACATGTACCAAAGGACGTTCATGCTCTTTCTGCCTTGTTATGCTCTGCAATAATTTCGACTTTGCGACTGATCGCTGCGTGGCGGAGCAGTATGTCCGCTTCCGCTTGCTGCTCGCGCAAAAGAATGTTGTCAGCGGGCACGATGTGCCAGTTGCGCTCCAGGATGACCCGTGTCCAGGCGCGGCGCTCGTTGTCGTCGGCATCCTTCGCAAGAAGGGCTGCGGCCTCTTCCGGATGCGCGATGATCTCCTGTCCGATCCGCGCGAGTTCTGCGGCAAAGGCATCGATAACGTCGTCCGGCAAATTGCGCTGCCCAATGGTCCAGAAGACCGAGCGGTTGGGAATGGTGGTGCCGCAATGCAGCAGGACATGAAACTCACCACTTGCCAGCGCCTGTTCGAGATGTGGGGCCATAGCGATCCACGCCGCCACCTTGCCTGTGCGCAGAAGATCCCGCGAGGGGGTTGCCAGAAGATCATGACGCTGCACGTCATCGAGGCTAAGGCCCACCTGTTCCAGACTTTTTGCCAGAAAGTAGGTGTGAAACGAGCCGTCGACGAGTGCAACATCACGCCCTTTCAGGTCGGCGACGGTCCGGATGTCGGTATCCTTGGCAACCAGTATCGCGCCATTGGCGGGCCGCGGAGCAGACGCTGCTGCATAGGTCACTGGGAGGCCGGATTCGGCTGCGAGAATAGGCGGTGTCGATCCTGTGCCGCCGATGTCGATATCGCCGGCAACGAGCTTCCTGGCGGTATCACGACCCTCAGGATAAAGCACAAATTCCGGCTGTAGATCGGCAAAGGCTCCCGGCCAGCGGGATGCAAGCGTTAGATGCAGGTTGTTAGGATGAAAGCCGATCTTGAATGCCATGAATACGCGATCCGGTTGCAAATTCGTTATATAAATTTATATAATGGGATTCAGGCAGGCACCGAAGGAAGGCTTGATTAAACCTTCGGCAAAACTTGGAAAACCATTCCGTGTTTGCCCGGTTTTTGAGATTGGACAACAGGACGCGTCGATAATGAACGAGGAAGTCACGTCTAAGGGGCATGTGCCCAAGGTAAAATGTCGCGCGATTGGCGCGGCGTCCGATTTCCTGAAAGCCATCTCCAATCCGGTGCGGCTTTCGATCCTGTGCGTCTTGCTGGAAGGCGAACGCACGGTGAGCGATTTGGAAGAAATGCTGGATGTTCACCAGCCAACCTTGTCACAGCAGCTTGGCGCGTTGCGCGAGGCAGGGATCATTGAAGGCAGACGCGAAGCGCGCGCTGTTGTTTATCGCGTGGCAGACCCGCGCGCTGGTCAGATTATCGGCCATCTGCGCTTGCTGTTTTCCGATCCTGGCGCTTCGGCAATATGGAAGGGTGCACAGCTTGGTGCGCCCGCACCATCAGAAATGGTGGATAGCTGAACAGGTCGGCTATCCCCGCTTGAAACGGCTTACCAGTTCACGCGCATGCCAAGCTTTCCGTTCCATGCGTAATTGTCGGCATCGAACGTGGTGCTGTAACTGACATTGCCGTAGAGCGACATATTCTTGGTAATTTGCCTTGTGGCGCCGCCTCCGATTTCGATCCATGTCTCTTCGAGATCGGACTTGAACGGAACAAACCCGGTTGCGGACGAAATGTCGACCTGAGCCTTTGCCGTGAATTCGTGCCAGAGATTGACACGTCCCCAGACTGTCGCCAGACGCGCTGGCTCGGTTGTGGTTGCTTCCTCAACGGCCCATGTGCGGGATATGCGGGCACCGATACGTCCCGCCAGAGAATTCAAATCGTCGTACCGAATGTCGGCGGCGCCATCATTGAAGTCGTCGAAGTTGATGGTTTGCCAGACGAGTTGCGCCTGCGGTTCGATTTGCCACTGGTTGCCGAGATCAAAGGGATAGCCGCCCTCAAGCGAGGCCGCAAAACCGAACCCTTTGACATCCTGATCAGGGAAGCCAAATTCCGTGGCCCGGTTTGAACTGGTTGTCATGTTGTACCAGGTGCCTTGCAGGACGCCATCGAGATACCAGCCATTGTCTCCAAGACGCGTCCAGTAGCCACCGACGGAATATGCATCGAAATCATTGCGCCCTGCATCGCGCGTTTCGATCAGCCGGTTCTGGGTCACATCCATGCGTCCGTGACCATAAGCGATATACATGCCGGCATGATCGGTAACGCCGTCTGATTCGTGTCGATAAAAATCGAGCCCGGCCTGTATTGCGCCAAACCGGTAGTCGTACTCGGGGGCGCCGTCGTAAATGCCTTTGGTGTCGCCGTTACGGTGCCCCGAATGACCCAGTCCACGAACCCAGTAGCCGTTGAATTTCGGGTCGGCGCCAATATCCGTGCGGCCTTTAAGTTGTTCCTCTTCGCCGACGCGCTCATGATAGGAACCTATCAACTGCCTGCCATAAATCGCTCCCATCGAGGGGATCGCGGCATAAAGAGACACTTCAGGACGGTAATCAGGCGTCGGGTCCGGGATTGGCGGCACCGGTGGACTTGGTGGGGCCGGAGGATTCGGAGGGGTGGGCGGCACTGGCGTGATTTCCGACCGGAGATACCAGTTCTCTTCGCCAGAAGCGTCCACGCTGCTTCGATAAAGCGAATATTCGTAAGGGCCTGCCACCACCGGTGCGACGAGGTGGAACGCTCCGGCGCTGGTCGTTCCGTCGTTGACCGTATCGACAACGAGAATGCCGTTTCCCGTGGTGAGCGCCCCTTGTCCGCCCGCATTGGCGATCAGCAACCGGCTCGAACCGGATGCTGTGCCGCCGTCGATGATCAGGCGGTCGGACGGGGAACCATCCGTATCAAGATAGGAGTTGATGCCGATCTGACCCGCATTGCCGGTATAGTTGCCGACAGTCAATGTTTTGTACGTGCTGCCGTCGGGCGCGCTGAACTGAATGAGACTATCAATGTTGGTAAGTTCGGTGATGTTCGAGTTACCAGTGACGTTCCACTTCGAATTATCGGACAAGGACAGGTTTGATGTGCTGCCGGCTTCCGTCTGGGCTGCTCCTGTCAGCTGAGAGTCGGATGCCGTTAAATCGAGACGCGCTTCACTGGCTACCTCGAGAACATTGGAATTTCCGGTGACGGACGACGAGGTCAGATCAAGGTCGAGAAATGCCGTACCGCCAAAGACGCGAATAGCTGTCGCATTGGCTGCAGCTATTTCAGCGCCTGAAATCTGCGCCGTGTTATTGCCAGCTGCGCCATAAAGCGCCCGCGCGCTGGTTCCCACCGTCGAAATCGAACCGCCGGTCATCGTCAGATTGCTATTGCCACTCAGATAGATGCCAGAAGCAGATGCTCCTGTCGTGCTGACAGATGTGTCAGTCAAGGTGACGGTTGCGGCAGTGCCGGTTTGAATGCCAGTCGCACTGCTTTCGATAGACGAATTGGTCAGTGAAAGAGTGCCTTGCAAGACGACAGCGCCGCGCTCGGCACCAGAAATTACCGTCAGTCCTGTGCCAGTTATGCTGGAGCCCGGAGCATCGATCCAGAGCGCGAGGCCGCTTCCTGTTTCGACCTTACTGTCGATAAGTGTAATCTGACTGTCGGAAAAGGCTGCGACACCCGTCGCGATCAATGCGTTGATGGTACTGTTACGCATCTCGATGCGGCCTGTAGTTCCAGCGATAATGCCGTAACCCACATTGTCGATCCGGATGTCAGTCCCGTCGGCGGTGACAAGGCTACCGCCAGAGGAGACGATTCCATCGGCACCGCTGCCCGTCGTATGGATTGTTGTGCCGTTGTAGAGATTTATTTGAGAACTCCGCAGGGCCTGTGCGCCGATGGCATTGCCGCCGCCAGTCGTAATCGTGAGGGGTGAAAAGCTCTGAATGTTGCCGCCGTTGCGAGACAGCAGCGCAATACCATCTGTTCCGCCGGTCGTGCCTGTATCAATGGTGCCCGAGGCGGTGAGGGTGACGCCGTCGGCCAAAACCTGCTGAGCCATAGCTAGACGCGGTGAAAACGACAGCGTGCACAAGAAAGTCGCAGAAGAAAGTAGACTGACCAGCAGCCGACCGACAGACTTTTGTGGCTTTACAGATGACAGATTGAACATTCGCACCTCTCCGTCCCACTCGTCGGAGATTAGCTCATGATTCTTTAGGTGGAAAAAGCTTGTTACAGTAAAGTACGCTCGTTCTGACGCGCATAAGATGAATAATTGTCCAGATAACGGCGATCAATCTTGACTTTTTTCTTTGTCGGAAAGTGCTGTATACTCATCAGCAAGAAAGTCGAGGAGCGCGCGAACGGAGGGGAGAAGACCCCGGCGTGACGGAAAAGCGGCGTGGATTATGCCGGTACGCGGCGCCCAACCGGGCAGGACGTCGACGAGTTGTCCGGCTTTCACATCCTCTTCAATCACCATCGTGGGAAACTGGCAAACGCCAATACCTTGAAGGGCGGCCAGTCGTAACGCCACCATGTCATCGGTGATCAGCGAGGGCTTGTAGGGGATTTCAGCCGTTGCACCGTTCGGGCCTTGCAGTTTCCATTCGAAGTTGTTTTTGGACGATCCCCAGGCAAGACCGGGCAAATTGGCAAGGTCGGCTGGCGCTGGTCGGTGACCGTCCGTGAAAAATTCCGGACTTGCCACCAGTCGTTGGCGGCTGTCCGCTAGTTTGCGGATGATGAGATCGCTATCGTCGAGCGGAGGAAACCGCACCCGAATGGCAAGATCGAAGCCCTCGCGGATGACATCCACCCGTCGATTAGTGCTTTCCAGTTCCACTTTCACTTTGGGATATTTCGCCATAAAACGCGCAATCATTTCTCCGACCTGAAAATAGATCACAGAGGCTGGGCAACTCACACGCACCGTGCCTTTCGGTTCCACTTGCATGCGGGCAATGACGTCGAGAGCCGCATCGGCCTCGACCATCATGGCAAGGCAATGGCGATAAAACTCCTGACCGAGTTCGGTCACTGCGAACTGTCGGGTGGTGCGTTGGATGAGACGAACGCGAAGATCTTCTTCCAGCAGGCCGATCCGGCGGCTCAGACGAGAACGCGGTAGGCCAAGCTGTCTGGCTGCGGCTGAAAAGCCGCCAAGTTCCACGACTTTCACGAATAGGCGCAGATCATTGAGATCGGTCACGGCTGCTCTTTCATTGTCCTGTTTTCAGGACAGATTAACCCGAAATCCGATCTACAGGCCAGTTTGTTTCATTCCTATCTTGCTCTCAGACGATGAATTCAACGCTGTTCACACAGCAAACGAGTGAAAAGGAGGACTAAAATGAGCAGCCCAGCAAACTTCCATGGTGAGCGTCCGGTAATCGATCCGAACGATGCAGTCATGCTTCTGATCGATCATCAAAGCGGTCTGTTTCAGACTGTTGCAGACATGCCAATGCCGGTCCTGCGTAATCATGCAGCAGCGCTTGCCCGCATGGCGACGCTGACGAAGATGCCGGTCATCACGACGGCATCTGTGCCGCAGGGGCCCAATGGCCCGCTGATTCCCGAGATTCATGAGAACGCGCCCCATGCTCAATATGTGGCAAGGCGAGGCGAGATCAACGCTTGGAACAATCCCGAGTTCGTCAAGGCGGTCAAGGCGACCGGTCGCAAAACGCTTATCATCGCAGGTACAATTACCAGCGTTTGCATGGCGTTCCCGGCCATCAGCGCCGTTCAGGATGGATATAAAGTATTCGCTGTCGTCGACGCGTCCGGCACCTATTCCAAGATGGCGCAGGAAATCACGTTGGCGCGCATTGTTCAGGCCGGAGTCGTGCCGATGGACACGGCCGCGGTGGCTTCGGAACTCCAGAAGACATGGCATCGCGACGATGCGCAGGAATGGGCGAATGTCTATACGAAGATTTTCCCTCCCTACCAGCTTCTGATCGAGAGCTACATGAAGGCTCAGGAAGTCGAAAAGAACAACGAGCAGCTCGATTCAGAGCGCAGCTGATCAGAACGAGAAAGGGCGGCAATCATTGCCGCCCTTTTGCAATTGAAGCGTCTGGTTTGACTATATTCCTCTAAGTCGCCTGCTTCAGATGGGGATTGCATAAATTGATACGATCATATGAATTGGAGATGCATAATCAAACTATCATGTGATTGACGGTTGATCGCTATTCACGAAATTATAGCCCATCTACATAGCTTATATGCAAGGGAGGTTTGCATGTGGAGGGTTGGAATTGACGTTGGCGGTACTTTTACGGATTTGTTTGCCTGGGAGGAAAAGACCGGCAATCAGGTTACCGCTAAAGTCCTGACAACAAAGCAGGATCGTTCCATCGCAGTCCTTGAATCCATTGAAAAGGCCGGGATTGATATTTCGGATATTTCATATCTGATGCATGGCACAACGACTGCGACCAATGCGCTGATCGAGCGCAGCTATCCCGATGCCGCGTTCATCACGACGGACGGCTTTCGTGACACGATCGAAATAGGACGCCAGCATCGTCAGTACCTATACGATCCCTACCAGACAAAGCCCAAGCCGGTTATTAAGCGGCGGTACCGGTACACGATCCCGGAGCGCGTGAATGTTCGCGGTGAATCCGAGCGTCCGATGGATGTCGGCGCGGCACGTGAGGTCGCTTCCAGAATTAAAGAGGCGGGCATCCAGTCGGTTGGTATCGGCTTTATCAACTCCTATGTCGGTGCGCAGCATGAAGAACAAATGCGCGATATTCTGCTTGAATATTGCCAGGAAATTCATGTTGTTCTCTCTGCGGAAACGCGTCCGATTTTCCGCGAACATGGTCGCTTTGTAACGACTGCCGTTCGTGCGGCGTGCATGCCGGTCATGGTCAAATATATGGACGATCTGGAGAACCGCCTTGGTCAGCACGGCTTTGGTGGAAAACTCCTGATCCTGAAGAGCAGCGGCGGTGTCATGTCGGCTGGTGCGGCACGCCAGCACCCGGAAGACATGCTGGAATCCGGTCCGGCTGGCGGTGTGGCCTATGCCGGGTATCTTACCAAGCAGAGCGGCTTTGAGCGCATCTTGCACACCGACGTTGGCGGTACGAGCTTCGATGTGTCCATCGTCGAGAATGGCAAAGGCCTGATTACGCGTGATCACGAACTTGAATGGGAAGTGCCGATCGTCGTTCCCATGCTTGACATCCACAGCGTGGGTTCGGGTGGTGGCTCCATCGGCTGGGTTGATCAGGGTGGTTCCTTGCGCGTGGGTCCCAAAAGCGCGGGTTCCGAGCCGGGGCCGGTATGCTATGGCAGGGGCGGTACGCAGCCGACAATCACCGACGCCAATTTGATCCTTGGTCGTCTCGATCCGACGCTGAATGGCAAGTTTGATCTGGACGCAGTGGCTGCTGAAAAGGCTATTTCCGCACTTGCGGAGAAGATCGGACTGTCCACGCTTGCGACTGCCGAGGGCATGATCCGGATCGGTTGCGAATACATGGCTCAAGCCGTCAAAAAAGTTCTCGTTGCCCGTGGTCGTGATCCGCGTGATTTCGTCTATGCGAGCTTCGGTGGCGCAGGTGCGTTGCATGCCTGTATTGTGGCCAAGTCGATGAATATTCCAAAGGTCATCGTTCCGCCTCATGCAGGTGTCGCTTCAGCATTTGGGGCAACAGCAATGGATCTGCGTCAGGATATTGAGCAGTTCTATTATTCGCCGGTCAAGGAAGCGGACCTTGGCAAAATCAATACCATCCTTGCGGATTTGGAAGCAAAAGCCACACAAGCCTTGCTGGATCAGGGTTTCCAGAACAAGAGTGATATCGAACTCATCCGAACGGCCCAGATGCGTTATGTCGGGCAATCCTATGAGGTGGAAACACCCTTGCCGCAAGGCGTACTAACGGTCGAACAGTTACCTGATATCGAGAATGATTTCCATGCTGTTCACAAGCAGGAGTTTGGCGTCAGTTCTGAAGACTTTGCGCCGACTTTTGTTTCCTTCGGCGTTACGGCGATTGGCCGGATGGAGGATCCGCCAGCAGTCGAAATCGCGCAGTCTTCAGGCGAAGAGATTCTCAAAGGCCAACGCGATGTTTATTTCGATGGCGACTGGACCAGTTGCAACGTCTATGACGGTGAAGCACTGGGTGCCCGACACGAGATCACCGGTCCGGCCATCATCGAATATGAGCATGCTTGTACGGTTCTGCCGCCAAAGACACGGGCGCATGTCAACACGACAGGTTCGCTTGTCATCGACATTGAAATCTGAGGGAGGAGACAGTGATGGATAGCCAAACCACTCAACATGATGTCGATAACGACATTGATCCGATCACCTTTGAAGTCATGCGCAGCATTTTCGAGTTTGCCAGCGATCGCATGGCGACTGTTCTTCAGCGCTCATCCTTCTCGCCAATTCTGGCAGATATGCTTGATTTCTCCAATGCAATCTACGACGCCGACCTGCAATTGTTGAGCCAGGCTGCAAACTGCCCGGTGCATCTTGCGGCGATGAAGTTCAGCGCGGAGGAAGCCGTCAATAGCATCGGCAAGGAGAATGTTCTCGAAGGCGACGTGCTGGTTCTTAACGACCCGTATCGTGGTGGTACCCACATCAATGACATTACCTTCACCAAGCCGATCTTCTACAAAAAGCAACTGATTGGTTATGGGGTCAGCCGTGGTCATTGGATGGATCTGGGCGGTGGTGGCGCTGGCGGTCAGTCTTTCAGTACCCATATTGCTGCTGAAGGTTTGCGCCTGCCGCCGTTGAAAATCTACTCGCAGGGAAAACTCAACGAAGACCTGATTGCGATTATTCTGAACAATACGCGCACGCCTCACTTCATCAAGGGCGATATTCAGGCGCATCTCGGTGCACTGCTGGCTGCCGAACAGGAAATGCAGCGCGCCTGCGATCGTTACGGCGTTGAAATTGTCCAGAAAGCCATGAAGAAAATACAGGCTTATACGGAAAAGATGGTTCGCGAGAGCATTCGCACGATCCCCAATAGTATCTATGAGGCGGAAGACTATGCCGACACGGACGGCATTAGTCAGCAGCGTGTGAAGGTTAAGGTCAAGTTGGAAATCGGCGATACGTCGATCAAGGTCGATTTCACGGGAACCGACCCAATCTGCCAGGGTGCGATCAACTCACCTCGTGCCAATACAATGTCTGCGGCGCTTTATTCATTGCAGTTCTTCCTGGCGCCTGATGCTCCGCAAAATCAGGGCCTGTTCAATCCGATCGAAGTGGTGCTTCCAGAAGGTTGCTGGCTGAATGCCCAATGGCCAGCGCCGACTATCGGTTGTACCACGCTAACGGCATCCAAAATCACCAGCGCAATCTGGCAGACCTTGGCAAAGGCCATTCCAGAACGGGTGACCGGGTCCACTTGTTCGGATGCGAACTGGTTCGTTGCAAGCTGCACTGATGGTCAGGGCAAGACGGATGTGTTCTCCGATCTTCCGGCTGGCGGCTGGGGTGGAACGCCTTATTCGGATGGCATGAACGTCACAATGGATCCGCTCGGGAACTGCATGAACATGGCTGCGGAAACGGCTGAACTGTTCTTCCCGATTGCCTATGAAGCTTTTGAGCTGAGAAGCGATTCAGCAGGCGCGGGTCGGTATCGCGGCGGATTGGGTGCCCGGTTCAAGGTGCGCTTCTTTGGCGGCGGCGAACTTGGCATGGAAACATCGCGCACTTTGGCTGGAAGTCCAGGCGCAGCGGGCGGTCTACCAAGTGTTGTGCAACGTGCGAGCCATATAGGAGCTGACGGTTCAGCTGCGGTGATTGGTGGTATCGACGGCGATGGCGTGTGGCATAATCCATTGTTGGCCTCGCATAAATTCGCAGCCGGCGAAACATTCATGTTCGAAAGCACCGGTGGCGGAGGTTGGGGCAACCCCAAGACGCGCGCAGTTAACGATGTGCTGGAAGATGTGTTGGATGAGTACATCACCGTGGACGCTGCCAAGGAACTTTATGGTGTGGTCATCGATCCCAAGACGCTGAAGCTCGACGAAGCCGCTACTCTCGCCTCGAGAGCCTAGGCTACCGTATCAACCCGGCGAATAGCATGCGCGGCACCTTTGTGGTGCCGCGCGACGAGAAAACTTCGGCCGAACCCATCCTCCAGACCGGATGTGAGTGAGAAGGCAGAAATCATTATGAAATTCCGGTTCTCAAAGCCGCTTAAACGAAGCTACTGGCAGGAATCCATTGATCCTATCGCCCCTTGCGAGCCGTTGCAGGGGAACGAGCGGGCCGATATCACAATTGTCGGTGGAGGCTTCGTTGGTCTGTGGACTGCGATTACTATCAAGCAACGTGAGCCGGATTGCCGTGTTGTTGTTCTGGAAGCGGACGTGTGCGGCGGCGGCGCGTCTGGGAGAAACGGTGGCTTCGTCATGTCCTGGTGGCCGAAAATCGGCACGCTGAGGTCGTTCTGTAGCGAACAGGAAGCACTTTTTCTGGGTCAAAGCTCGGAAAAGGCAATCTACGAACTTGATGAGTTTTGCCAGACCCACAACATCGATGCGCATTTTGTGCAGAAGGGATGGCTCTGGACTGCCACAACGCCAGCCCATGTCGATTCATGGAATGGAACCCTTGAGGCGTGCGAACGATTGGGAGTGAGGCCTTTTGAACGTTTCTCGAACGATGAGATCAGACGACGCACGGGTTCTACAAAGCATCTGTCCGGTGTTTTCGAAGCGTCCAATGCAACCGTACAGCCCGCAGCACTGGTGCGAGGCATGCGCCGCGTTGCGATAGAACTTGGCGTCATTATTCACGAGAATTCACCCGTTAATCAGCTCGAGGCAGCCTCACTCCTTCAGCTGAAAACGGACCGGGGCGTGGTGTCAGCCGAAAAGATAGTGCTGTCGACAAATGCATGGTCTGCTTCTATACCCGAACTTGCCCGGCTGATTACTCCGGTCAACAGTGCAATTGTGGTGACGCCACCGCTTGGCGCTGATCTTGACGAGCTTGGCTGGGTTGGGGGTGAATCGATTACGGACTCACAGCTGATGGTTGATTATTATCGTACCACGCGGGATGGGCGTATCGCTTTTGGTAAAGGCACAGGCGCGATCTCGTTTGGCGCGCAGATCAATGGTGTCTTCAGTGAAGACCAGAAAAGCATAGATCTCACCAAAGCGGATTTGCTCTCGACTTACCCGACTTTGGCTGGCCGCGCTGTCAGTCACAGCTGGTCTGGACCGATTGACCGCACGTACGACAGCCTGCCTGTTTTCGGTGCTCTGAAGGGGCATCAAAACATTTTCTACGGCATAGGCTGGAGCGGTAACGGCGTTGGTCCAAGCCGGATGGGTGGACGCATTCTTGCAAGTTTGGCGCTTGATCGTGATGACGAATGGAGCCGCTCATCCTTGGTTGGCCGCCAGTGCAGGGCGTTTCCGCCTGAGCCGCTACGTTATCTCGGCGGAAATCTGGTGCGAAACGCTGTTATTCGCAAAGAGCGGGCCGAGATGCGAGGTGTCAAGCCAGCTGCTATTGACAAGGTTCTGGCGGGACTTGCCCCTTCGGGCCTTGAAGACAAATCGTGAGGAGATGGTAATGTCGCCAGTTTTAATGCGCATTGACGATGAAAGCGCCTTTAGCGATTACACGCCTGTTGGGACACCGACGAGCACCACGGTCGCGCAGGTGCGAACGGCTGGCGCCCTTCAAATCCCGGAAGGTAGTTCTGGGATATGGGAATGTACGCCGGGGTGCTTTCGTCGCGGCGTTGCGCAAGCCGAGTTTAGCTATATCATTGAAGGGTCGGGCTGTTTTCGCGGCGATGATGGCACAACGGTGGAGTTTCGCGCTGGCGATACCATCTATTTTGCCGCCAACACGAAAGGCGAGTGGGACATCCGGCAGACTGTGCGCAAAGCCTATGTTATTTTCGGCTAGGAGAGCGTATTGGGCAGAAAGGCGGGAAACGATAACTGGCTTTAAAATTGTTTCAGAAATACAATTCGGCGAAACAGTAAGTCAGTAGAGTTGGTCCATGCCTTTGCGGATTGCAGACATTATCAATATGCCGGAATTGCGTACCCGCGCGGTCGGCGGTGAACAGGGTTTGGACCGGCTCGTCCGCTGGGCCCATGTTTGTGAATTGTCTGACCCTACCGAGTGGCTGGGTGATGGCGACCTACTAATGACCACCGGAATTGGAATTCCCGCTGATCCCGTTGCTCAAGTTAAATATATAGAGGCGCTTTCGGAAGCGAGCTTGGCCGGCATGATGATCGGCGAGGATATGCAGGCTCCGGCTAACCTCGACGCTCTTAAGGAAACAGCAACACGTTTGGGTTTTCCATTGTTGTTGACCCATTATGGTGTGCCGTTCTCGAGTGTCACGAGAGCCGTGATCGATGCTGCTCGCGTGGAGGAATTTGAGCGACGCAATGCGATAGCGCGGGTGTGTGTCAGTGCGCGGATGGCTATTGAAGGTCTGGGTCTTGAAGAACTCTTGCAGCGTCTGGGAAAAGATGTGCGTGCGGAATTGTCCCTATGGGACCCGCAGACCCATGAAGTATGGTTGCCTAAACAGACCGAGCTATCCGAAAAACTTCGTGAATTTCTCTTTCAACAGAAACCGGACGCCACAAATACCCAACCGGTAGTCCGTAGACATGCAATGGAAGGCGGCGAGACGCTTGCCATCTCAATACCGTCTCGAAAGCGATGTGTCTTGCTGGCGCATCGCAATGGTCAGGACTATGTCGATTACAGCCTGCTGAACTATATGGCAGCGGTGCTTGGTATCGCGCTTGAGCGCTTGCATGTGGAGTGTGAGCGCAGCCTTCGTTCCGGTGCGGAACTCATGGAGGAGCTGTTTCAATTGCGCCTCTCTCGCCATCAGGCGAGCAAACGCGTTGAGCAATTTGGGCTTCAGCTGGATGATGCACATCTCGTTGTTGTGCGGCGGGGTGCGATTCAATTTGTCGAACTGGCATCATTGTTCGAGAGAAGTGATGCAGCGGTGCTGCCCTATCCGTTGGGAGAAGAGCTGGTATTGATGACGCAGCGTGGCTTTGCGCCGCAGATTGCCACCATTCTTGAAGCGGAACTGGGTGTCAGTAATCCCGTTGGAAACTGTGATCGCCTCCAAGAAGCGCTTCGCGAAGCGCGACTTGCGCTTGCGCACGCCAACTCCACCCGACCTGCCGTGTTCTACGCGGAAGTCGCCGATAGATTACCTTGGCTGCCGCAGAATCTGGATGAAGCAATGCAGACTTTCCGCCAGGTTCTCGGGCGTCTCGCGGATCATGATGAAGAGTCACGGGCTTCATTGCTGCTCACATTGAAGATTTTTCTCGAACAGAACCGCTCCTGGCAGGCGTCGGCTGAAAAGCTCCATATTCACAAGGCAAGTTTGGTCTATCGAATTCGTCGCATCGAGGAATTAACCGGGCGGTCGCTTAGCAACACAGCCGATGTAACAGCCATGTGGTTGGCATTACAGGCTGCGGAGATTTTGGGACTTCCTCAAATGCACGCAGCGAAACCTTGACCAAGCTATCGACCCGAATAGAGGGTCGGTTTCTTATCGAGAAAGTTCCTGACTGCGTCGCGAAAATCCTGAGTGTAGGTCGCCTCTATGAAAGCTGCCTGCTCTGCTTCCAGCTGCTCGGACAAGGTGAGGTCGTTGATCATTAGTCGTTTGAACAGGCCATAAGCATGGGTTGGTCCGCTCGCGATTTGTGTCACCAGTTCGCTAACCCTTGTGGTGAATTCATCATCGTTGATTATTTCATTGACGATGCCCAGCTCATAGGCCTGTGCGGCAGTGAGTTTCTGTCCCCGCAGCATAAAGGCGAATGCCGCCTGCCGCCCCAGCCTGTTCTTCAAAAACCATGTGCCGCCGCAGTCCGGTACGGTCGCCAGCTTGTCATAAGCGAGAACGAATTGGGCTGTTGTATTGGATATGACGTAATCGCAACCGAGAACCAGACTGAGGCCTGCGCCTGCCGCCGGGCCCTGAACCACCGCAATGACTGGAACGGGGCAAGCCTGCAACGCCAGAATTGCCGGATGCATGTGGCGCAAGAGTGCTTTCAACGCGAGATCAGCCTTTTCGGGATCATTGGCAAAAGCCACAATATCGCCGCCTGCGACGAAGGCGCGTCCAGCGCCGCGGAGCACAATGCAACGCAGACCCTTCGTCACAAGGGTTGCGTAGACGGCATTCTTGAACGCCTCTGCCATTGCTTCATTGAGCGCGTTCAACTTGTCTGGACGATTAAAGGTTATGGTTGCAACGCCAGTATCGGCGTTCTTATCTAGCAGGACTGGGCTCATGTACATCGTTCTCTTTTTGGGGTACCGGTTTCGATAAGTGTGTCGTAGCTCGGA
This sequence comes from Brucella sp. 22210, assembly GCF_052045675.1. NCBI lineage: Bacteria > Pseudomonadati > Pseudomonadota > Alphaproteobacteria > Hyphomicrobiales > Brucellaceae > Brucella > Brucella sp. 22210. Next base: position 146,701 of record NZ_JBQEPD010000006.1, on the reverse strand, counting down.
TCATTTGGGCCGTTTGATCGTCAGCGTTGTGCTTGCCAGAATGATTGCGGTGCCAAGCAGGGCGCCGGTGCCGGGGGGGATTTGCCAGACGGCCCAAGTGACGACCATCGACCAGGGCAGGCTGGAATAAGCGAAGGGCGCAAGAAGCGAGGGCGATGCCATGCGATAGGCGACTGCGCTGAGTCCGAGCGCGAGACTGGAAAAGCAGGCGGCAGCACAAAAAAGCAAGACATCGGAAGGTGCAACGGGCGTCCAATGCCGAAGCGCGATGGGCATGATGAGGAGCGCCGAGAACCCCGCGCCATAAAAGGCGATCGACCAGATATTATCTTCGGGAGGAATATGACGCGAGCAGACCGCATTGATGGCGTATAGGAGGCTCGCCGCCACGACAAAAAGCATGGCGGGCTTGAATCCTGTTGTGCCCGGCTGAATAGCAACCACCACGCCGCCAAAGCAAAGCAGTACGGCCGCCCAAGCCGAAAGGCTGATTTTCTCCTTAAGGATGGCCCAGGCGATGCAACTGATCATTACGGGCGAGAGGAACAGGATAACCGTCGCCTCCGAAACCGTCAGGTTCTCCAATGAGCGAATGTAGAAGAATGCTGCTGTGAGGCCGATAACGCCCCGCAATGCGTGAACGTCTACTCGTTTTGTGCGGATGCTCGTTTGCTTGGTTGCGCAGCTATGGATCAGATAGAGCACGGGTAGTGCAATGAGACTGCGCACCATAATGATCGAAGATACATGGTAGCGATCAATCAGCAGTTTTGTGATTGTGTCGTTCAAAATGTAAGACAAGCTGCTAAAACAGATGAGAATTGCCGGGACTATTCGATGCAGCGTCATGGCAAAAACTCTCCGGCGGGTGCTTTTCGATTGACGGTGCAGATAGATTCATTGCAACGGCGACTTGCGCTGTATCTCTTCCTCCAGGATGAACTCGATTTCTGCACAGTTTCCCCCATTTCTGACGCTATAATCGACTAAAAATAAATAAATTCAATATTTTACAAAAAAGTTGGACGTTCAGCCAATATTTGTATTGACTTACAGTCTCAGAATTTGAAGATTTACTCAACAAGTTTTCCAGCAGGAGGGGATGGAGTGAGGACACGCGTTACCGAGCTTCTGAAGACGCGTTACCCAATCATCCAGGGAGGGATGCAGTGGGTAGGCAGAGCGGAGCTGGCATCGGCAGTATCCAATGCCGGTGGGCTTGGCATTCTGACGGCGCTGACTCAGCCGACGCCAAAGGATCTGGCGCTTGAGATTGAGCGCTGCCGCCGGATGACCGACCAGCCATTTGGTGTCAATCTCACGATCCTGCCGACGACGTCGCCTCCGCCTTATGAAGAATATCTGGATGTAGCACTGTCTTCCGGTGTCAAGATCATTGAGACCGCCGGACGAAGCCCCAAAGAGTTTATCGCCAAGATCAAATCTGCCGGCGCTATCGTGGTTCATAAGTGCACGGCGGTGCGTCATGCGCTTTCTGCTGAACGTGCAGGGGTTGATGCTGTATCCATCGACGGTTTTGAAGCTGCGGGACATCCCGGAGAAGACGATATCGGCGGCTTGATACTCTTCGCCGCTGCTGCACGACAGGTTCGGGTGCCATTGATCGCTTCCGGCGGTATTGGAGACGGTCGAGGTATGGCTGCGGCCTTGATGCTGGGTGCGGAAGGCGTGAACATGGGAACGCGCTTTTGCGCGACCAAAGAAGCACCGATCCACGACAACATCAAGCAGGCCCTGCTTTCTGCGAGTGAACGCGACACCAATCTTATTTTCCGCACTTTCCGCAATACGGGTCGTGTCCTGAAGAACACCGTTTCTGATGAGGTTGTGACTATCGAACATCGTGCAGGAGGCGCGGAGTTTTCAGATGTGCAACCACTCGTGTCGGGTAGCCGCGGACGAGCTGCACTTTCAACAGGCACTATCGATGACGGGTTGGTTTGGGCAAGTCAGGCTATCGGGTTGATTGATGATATCCCGAGTTGCGGCGAGCTTATCGAGCGCATGGTTTCTGATTGTCGTGCGGCGTTGAAGGGAGGGCTGGAACTCTTTTCCAATTGATGGTGAAGGCCGCCCGAAACGCCTTGGAGGAGGAACGGTTCGGGTGAGCGCATAAAGCAAAATGATCTGGCAAGACAATTGCCAAAATGGGAGGAACAATGAAAACCAGGATTATGATTGCGACAGCAGTCGCGATGTTTGCCAGTGCTGCATATGCCAACGAGACTGTGAGCTATGCATCCTATGGCGGGGCCTATCAGGAAGGCGTGCGCAAAGCCATTCTTGACCAACTGCCTGCGGATCACGGCATGACGGTGGTTGATTACGTGTTGGCTGGCGGTATACGCGACATCAGAACAAAGGTGCGCGCCAAGGCTGTCGATATCGACGTTGCGGAGCTTTATGGCGGTCTCTGTGATCTGGCTGGGACGGAAGATCTTCTCGTCCCACTGGATTATTCCAAGATTCCCAACGCATCCGGTATTCCAGAGCATTTGCGCAGCAAATATTGGGTTGGTTTTACTGCTTATACGACGGTTCTGGCCTATAACAAAAATGTCTATGGCGACAATCCGCCCAAGAACTGGACCGACTTCTTCGATGTCAAAAAGTTCCCGGGTAGCCGGGCCATATCCGGCAATTCGCCCGCGACGAATATGGAAATCGCGCTCATGGCGGATGGCGTGGACAAGAAGGATATCTATCCGATCGATATGGATCGCGCGATGGCGAAGTGGCAAAAGCTGAAGCCCGACATCGCGGTCCAGTGGGCGACAGGCGCGCAGGCCACACAGCTTGCGACCTCCGAAGAGGTCGATATGCTCTCCATTTGGGCGGCCCGTATTGATGCTGCAATCAAAGAGGGTGCTCCTTACACCTATAAGCTTACCGATGCGGTGATGGATGTCGAGTGTCTTGTCATTCCAAAAAACTCGCCAAATCCTGAAGGCGCGATGCGTCTGATCAATCATTTGCTTGATCCGAAATATCAGGCGCGTCTGCCCGATTACATTTCATACGGTCCGATGAATCAGGACGCTTTTCGTCAGGGACTGGTATCACCTGAGAAGGCCGCCAGGATCATTACAAGCGGTGACAACCTGAAGCAGCAGCTCATCACCAATATGCCGTATTGGGCAAAGCACAGTGAAGAAGCCCAGACGAAATGGGATTCAACCATGATGAAGTGACCGGTAGCCAAGGTGCGGGCTATTTGAGCCCGCACCATCTGCTGGTCCATTTCGGGCTCCCATTATTCTCACCGGTTCGACGCCCGGAATAAGCGGTGTCGTCAGATGGAACATATAGATGCCTCACTCACCGATCACGGCTCTACCGGTAACGATCCGGTCATTGTCAAAGCACTATGGATCAGTTCGCGCGGTTGATGATGTCTCATTCAACATTCAGGCGGGCGAATTCCTGACCCTGCTCGGTCCGTCGGGTTCCGGCAAGACCAGCCTTCTGATGATGATTGCAGGTTTTTCAAGGCCGACTACCGGATCGATCCGTATTGCCGATCAGGAGATCATTCACCTGCCGCCGCATAAGCGCAATATCGGCATGGTGTTTCAGAACTACGCTTTGTTTCCGCATATGTCGGTTCAGGAAAACGTCGCCTATCCGCTGCGTCTCCGCAAAGTGTCGAAGAGCGACGTTGAAACGCGTGTGAACCGGGTTCTGGATATGGTCCAGTTGTCCGGTTATGGCGCACGACGGATCAATGAACTGTCTGGCGGTCAGCGTCAGCGTATCGCACTAGCGCGCGCCATAATCTTTGAACCACGCATTCTCCTCATGGATGAGCCTCTGTCCGCACTGGACAAGCAGCTTCGCGAGACGATGCAGATCGAAATTCGGAAACTACATGATCGTCTTGGTATGACGACCATCTCCGTTACTCATGATCAGCGTGAGGCGCTGACCATGTCGGATCGGATCGCGGTGTTTTGCAATGGCAAACTGGCGCAGATTGCAACGCCGTCAGACCTCTATGAGAAGCCAGACAGCCGTTTCGTTGCTGAATTCATCGGCGAAACCAGCTTTTTGCCTTTGCACAGAACGCCTGATGGCTTCAGCTACGACAACAAGCCTGTGCGCTTTGTCGGAGACGTGTCTGGGCTCGGCGGTGATGCTCTGCTGTCGTTGCGTCCGGAACATCTTCGGATTGTCGTTGACGAACCGCGCGCTGAGCAGAACGGCGATAATATTTTCAAAGGGCTGGTCACCTCGTCAATCTATCAAGGCGAGTGCCTCCTCTTCGAAATCATGCTGGATGGCGGCCACAAAGTCTTCACACGTGTCGCGAACCGGTCAGACAATCACGGCTCCCTGCCGCGCGCTGGCGAGCGTGTGACGCTCGGTGTTGAAAGGGCTGATACACGCTATGTCCGGGCGGAGGCTTCGTCATGAAGGATGCAGTTATTGCAGCTCCGATAACAAGCAGTGAGCTTGATGAGAACAGCCGCCTCTTGAATAGGGAAAGACGGAACGAAATCTGGTCGATGTTGGGCCTGACAACGCCTGCGCTACTGATCGTTGGTGTCTTGATGGTGGCGCCGCTGGTTTGGTTGCTTTCCATGTCTGTCATCGATGTGACCGGCCAAATGAGCCTCGAAAATTACCGGCTTTTTTTCTCGGAAGAAGCCTATGTTGAGATGTTTCTCAACACATTCCGGATTGCATTGATTGTCACGGTCATCTGTGTGCTTCTAGGCTATCCAGTCGCCTATCTGATCTCGATACTGCCAAGCAAATGGGCAGGCCTTTTGATGCTTCTGGTGCTGGTTCCATTCTGGACATCGGGACTTGTACGCACCTTTGCATGGCTCATCATTTTGCAGCGCAACGGCGTGGTCAACAAGACGCTTGCCTTCCTTGGCGTCATCGATCGGCCCCTCACGCTCGTGCACAACACGACAGGCACCGTCATCGGTATGGTGCATATCATGGTGCCGTTTCTGGTGCTGCCGCTCTATGCGTCGATGAAGACAATTGATGCCAATCTGATGCGCGCTGCCGCGAATGTCGGCTCATCGCCGACCCATGCGTTCTTCCGTATATTCCTGCCTTTATCGATGCCTGGGCTTGTTGCGGGCACCGTCATGGTTTTCGTCATGTGCCTCGGCTTTTATATCACTCCGGCATTGCTGGGCGGCGGGAAGGTCAAGCTGATTGCACAGCGTATCGAAGAGTCGATCTCGCTTTATCCAACTTGGGGACCCGCAGCAGCCCTTGCGGTACTTCTGCTTGCGATGACGGCGCTGTGTCTGTGGATCAGTCTGGTCCTTGTGCGCTGGCTCTCGTCCGGTCGTTGAGGTGGTATCATGGAATCTCACATCTCTCATCGGGATCGACTTTGGCTTTACATTCTGGTTGGCGCTGTCATCTTCTTCCTGATTGCACCCACACTGATTGTCATCCCTGTATCCTTTAGCTCCAGCACCGCACTGATATTTCCACCCGCTGGATGGTCGCTGCGCTGGTATGATGCCTTTCTTCATCAGGAGAAATGGATTGATGCGTTGTGGGTATCCCTGCGGGTTGCATTGGGCACCATGGTGCTGGCAACGATAACCGGCGTCGCAGCTTCCTATGCGCTCAATCAAGGCCGGTTTGGTCTGAAAAATCTCATCCGCACCACCTTGGTCGCGCCGCTCGCCGTGCCGTCGATACTAATCGCCATAGGAATATTCTTTGTCTATGCGAGCATTGGCGGAATACTCAACACGATCTTGGGCATGATATTGGGTCATTCGGTTGTGGCTATGCCTTTTGTCATCCTCACAATGACGGCCGGGTTCAGTGCCTATGATGAAAGTCAGGAAATGGTTGCGCGTAGCCTTGGCGCCAATCGTTTCAAGGCCTTTATGACCGTAACATTGCCGCAACTGAAGCTATCAGTGATCACCTCCATGCTTCTGTCATTCCTGATATCCTTCGACGAGTTGATTATCTCCCTGATGGTGGCGTCCGGACCTATGTCCACACTACCGCGTGTCACATTTGCGACCTTGCGTGATGATGTCGACCCCACCCTTGCGGTTGTTTCAACAGTGATGTTGGTTGTGACTTCGGTGCCTCCATTGCTGCTGCATCTCTACAGTCTGAAAGCAGCAAAGAAGGGGGCTCAACCATGATTGATACCTTGAATGTCGAGTTCGCTGGCTATCTTTCGTTGCAGCGTGAGGGATCCGTTCTCGTGATCCGCATGGTCAAGCCGAAGGTCAATGCGATTTGCCGGACATTAAGCCGTCACCTGGAAAAGGCAGCATTATATCTTCAAAACGATCCGGAATTGCGCGTTGGTATTCTCACAAGCGGATCTGACAAAGCTTTTTCTGCTGGCCTCGATTTCAATGAGGCTGGTCGCGAAGATCAATCCGGTCCCGGCGCGCTGGAAGGCGGCTTTGGCGGCATTACAACCTTGTGGTCTTTGAAAAAGCCTCTTATTGCGGCCATCAATGGTCCAGCCGTTGGTGGGGGGCTGGAACTGGCCCTTGCCTGCGACATGCTTATCGCTGCGGAAAGCGCCTTTTTCCAGTTACCCGAACTGGAGCGCGGGCTTTTGCCAGATGGTGGCGGTCTTCAGCGTTTGCCGCGCCGTATTCCTTACCACGTCGCAACCGCGATGATCTGGACTGGCATGCCGATGAGTGCGCAGGAAGCCTTTCGTTGGGGGCTTGTCTATCGCGTGACGGCGAAAGAGGAGCTCATGGCCGCAGCCATGTCGGTTGCCCAACACATTGCCGGAACAGCGCCACTGGCACAGCAAGCCCTGAAAGAGACCTTGCGGGCTGTGGACGGTTTTTCCGAGCGGGACGCCATGCATCTGCGCGCCGATGGAAGGGCAGATCTCGCGACATACGAAAAAATGCTGACATCGCAGGACATGATCGAAGGGCAGCGCGCCTATCTGGAGAAACGCGCGCCGCAATGGAGCGGAAGCTAGAGGACCAATAACAACGGAACGTGCCCTCCAATCTAGGGCAGAAATGGGAAAAATGTTTAAGTTTATCAAAGTCGAACGGCATGGTGCCGTTGGGGTGATTGCGCTCGACCGTCCGGAAGCACGAAACGCGCTTGGCATGGGCCTAACAATTGAATTGCGGAGGGCTCTTCGTGAGGCGGCATTGGACGCCGATATGCGCGCCTTGATCTTGACCGGTCGTGGTGGCGCATTCTCTGCTGGAGCCGACGTCAAGGAATGGGCAGCCGGCAAGACCGACTGGCCGGATATGAACTGGGTGGAAGAGTCGCTGCGTCTTGTCCAGCAGGTCAACGACATGCCAAAGCCCGTGATCGCAATGATTGAAGGGGCAGCTGTTGGTGCCGGTCTCGATATGGCACTTGCCTGTGATTTTCGATATGCATCGACGAGCGCCAAGTTCATCTGTTCCTACACCAATGTGGGTTACAATCCCGACTGTGGTGGAACCTGGCTTTTGCCGAGAATTGTCGGATTGGAGACGGCCAAACATTTCGTCTATACCGGCGAATTGTGGAATGCAGAAAAGGCGCTGGAGAACAGGCTGGTCAGTCATGTCAGTGCGCCTGAAAATCTTTGGGCCGAAACGCTCGCATTTGCACAAAAGCTCGCAAGCGGTCCGACGGTCGCCATAGCGCAAGCGAAGAAGCTTCTCAACGCATCCAATCTTCGCAGCCTGTCCGATCAACAGCTTGAGGAAGTACTGGCCGGGAAAATCTGTGCGAAGACGAAAGATCATGCAGAGGGTTTGGCGGCGGCCAATGAACGTCGCGCGCCGCGCTTTATTGGTGCCTGAGGGGGATAGAATATGGATTTTTCATTGAGTTTCGAACAGCAGGCGCTCATCGACTCCCTGGAAGAGTTCTGCAAAAGAGAACTTTATCCGCATGAAAACATCGTTGAGGAGTTACGGTACGTTCCCGACGAGATAAAGGACGAGATTAAACAGAAGGCGGAGGATGCCGGTTTTGCCGGTATGAATCTGCCCGAAGAATGGGGCGGTCCCGGTCTCGACAAGCAGACGAAAATGCAGGCGGAGCGCGTGCTCGGCAAGGTCAGTTCGGCGCTGACAATGTGTATGAATCGCGGGGTCACGGGAATTCTCTTCAAATGCAAGGGCGAGCAGATTGAGGAATATCTGAAGCCTGCAATCCGGGGCGAGCGCAAGGATGCTTTCGCATTGACGGAGCCGGGGGCTGGTTCCGACGCGCGGGGTATCACCACCAAGGCGGTGAAGGAGGGAGATCACTGGGTTATCAATGGGGTCAAACAATTTATCTCCCATGCTGACATCGCTGATTTCATCATTCTGATAGCCGTTACCGGCGTGGACGAGACACAGCGCGGGCGTCGGAAAAGGTTTACGTCATTCCTTATCGACAAGTCTTTGCCGGGTGTCCGTGTTGAGCCGATGAAATCGATCGTGACACGCGGTTACAATCCGACCATGGTGTATCTTGAAGATGTGCGCGTGCATGAGGACAAGATATTGGGCGAGGAAGGCAAAGGCTTTGATATGGCCAATGAATGGCTTTATGACGGCCGCGTTGCCTTGTCAGCACATTGTGTAGGGCGCGCGGAACGCATCTTCGAGATGAGCAAGGAATGGGCGGGCACGCGCAAGGCATTCGGTAAGACCATTGGCGAGTTTCAGGGCGTCGGTTTCAAGATAGCCAACATGGCTGTAGATGTTAGGCTGGGCGATCTGATGGTGAAGGAGGCGGCCTGGAAGATCGAAAATGGATTGATGAACCGGACGGAAGCCTCGATGGTCAATTACTATTGCTCTGAGATGGTTTTCCGGGTCGCGGACAATTCGGTTCAAATCTTTGGCGGCATGGGACTTATGGAAGAATTCCCGATACAGCGCTTCTGGCGTGATGCCCGTATCGAGCGCATATGGGAAGGAACGTCGGAAGTTCATCAGGATATTATCGCCAGGGATCTGCTGAGCCCTTATCGACAATAATTGACGCAGGATTCCGTATTTTAGAAGGTAGCTGATGAGAAGACAGAGCAAACCACGGCAGACGAATGAAATCAGGAAGCAGGAGCTGATCGTTGCTGCGTTGAATTCGATCATCAAGAACGGATATCTGAATTCGACGATTAACACGATCAGCGATGAATCCGGGTTCTCGCGCGGACTGATCAATCATTACTTTGCCAGCAAAGAGGATTTGCTGACGGCTGCTCATCGCTATTATCTTCAAAATGCGGATGATTTTTATCGTCATCTGATGACATCGACCACCACTGGTAACTTCCAACGGCTGATTTTTGCAGCCTCCGGCCCGTTTCTTCGCGATATCGGGTATCACCCATTGCTGATCCATTACATGAGCGCGGCCTGGGTGGTGCCTGAGATACTCGCGCTCCATCGCAGTCTGTGGGGGAAGTATCGGTCGTTCATCGAACGCCGGCTGCTGGCCGTCGCCCATGACAAGGGTATGGAGATTGACGTGCGGCTGGAAGCTATCACACTGACCCAGCTGGCAGATGGTTTGTGGCTTGGCCGTGTCATGGAACAGACCTACACGGATGAGGAATGCTGCATCATCCTTCGCAAATGGCTTTGCGGTTTGTTCGGCGAAAAGCCGGAAGACTATCCGTTGAGGCCGGACTTCGGGGTGGATGAGTTTCCAACATCGGCACCGTTGCCAAAGAGATTTAATACCTATCCCATCCAATCCGACGATCACTGATATGTCGCGGAGGCGATAGGGGAGCGTTCACGGGAGGAAAGAATGCTAAAAACCCATGCGCTTGCGCAGGATGGATTCGTGCGCCCAGCGTTGAGAGAGAATTTCAGGCGATTGCTGGCGCCAAAGACCATGGCTTTCATTGGGGGCGGTCAGGTTGAATCGACCCTGAAAACCTTGCGCGAGCAGGACTTCGCAGGCGAGGTTTATGTAGTCAATCCTAAGCGCAGCGAGATTGCGGGATATCCATGCGTCGCATCGATTGCCGATCTGCCTGTTTCTCCCGATGCGGTCTTTCTGGCTGTGAATGCTGACGCTACGATTATCGCGTTGCGGCAACTGGAAGCGCTCAAGGCCGGGGGTGTCGTTTGTTATGCTTCTGGCTTCTCAGAGATCGGCGAAGCAGGCATGGCACGTCATGAGGCTTTCATTGAAGCGTCTGGTGACATGGCTGTGGTTGGTCCCAATTGCTATGGCCTGGTCAACTACGTCAATCACGGCAGCATCTGGCCAGCTCTTTATCCGCAGCTTAAAGGCGGTCGCGGTGCAGCCGTCATTTCTCAAAGCGGCAATGTGACCGGGCATCTGGTGTCGAACAGCCGTTCGGTCCCTTATTCCTATCTTATCAGCGCGGGTAATCAGGCTGTCCTCGGGTTTGAAGACTATATTGACTGCCTGATCGATGATCCCAATGTCACCTGTCTTGGCCTGTTTATGGAAGGAATCCGCGATGTGGAGGCCTTTTCGCGGGCCTGCCTGCGAGCGCGGTCACACAAGATACCGGTGATTGTTTACAGGTCTGGCCGGTCGGAACTCGGCGCGGTTATGGCGGCTAGCCATACCAGCTCGCTGGCGGGGCAAAATGAGTATTATGAAGCGCTTTTCAAAAAGCTGGGCGTGCTGGAGACTGATACGGTTCCACAGTTCCTGGAGATGATGAAACTCGCTTCGATCTGCGAACCTTTGGGCGGCGGTCGGGTCACGGTGTTCTCAAGTTCGGGCGGTGACAACGGCCTTGCAGCGGACTATTGCTCTTTCTCAGGCTTGAAATTGCCGCAACCGAACAAGCATCAGGTCGATACGATCAAGCCGATGTTGCCGGATTTCGGGCATGTTTCCAATCCGCTCGACTTTACAGCCGGTTACTGGGGTAGCGAGCCGTTGTTGACCCCGATGTTTACAACGATGCTGGAAGCTGACGTCGACGCCGGAATTCTCGTGATCGATTATCCGCCCGTCGGATCACCCTACAAAGACAAATCAGCCCATCAGGCGATGGATCGCGCTTTGGCTGCGGCGGGACGTGCAACCGGCAAGCCGGTCTTTCACGCATCGGTCAATACTGAGAGTATCCCTCCGGAAGATGCCGCCATGCTCATCGAGCAGGGAATTGTGCCTTTGAACGGCTTGCATGACGCGGCTCGCGTTATTGCTTTGTGGGCCGGGTATTGCGGAATGATCGCAAACGACGTTGCGACCGGATGCGAGAGAAATCCGGTGCCGTCGCGAGCCAGAAAGATGTCTTCGGATGCCGATGCTAGGGTTGTGCATGAAGCGGAATCCAAGCGGCGGCTGAGCGCCTTTGGGTTGCCCATACCGGCTGGGCGCGTCGTTTCACTTCCAGAAATACACACGCTCCCTGAACATTTTGACAAGCCAGTCGTGTTGAAAGTGCTGCATGAAAAACTGGCACACAAGACCGAAGTTGGCGGCGTTGCACTGAACATCAGGTCTCGCGCAGACGCGATTATCGCTGCCGAGAAGATGGTTGCGTCCGTTGAACGTCACGATCAGTCGATTAGGCTTGAAAACTTCCTGCTTGAGCCGATGCAGTCTGCGCCTCTTGCCGAGCTGATTGTCGGCGTCAAAAGGGATCCGCTATTCGGTCAGGTTTTGGTGATTGGCGCAGGTGGTATTCTTGTGGAACTGCTCAAGGATGCTGCCACCCTGCTTCTCCCGGTCACACGGGATGAAGTGAGTTCGGCGCTCCGAAACCTGAAAAGCTTCAGTCTGCTTGACGGTTTTCGCGGGCAGCCAAAGGCCGATCTCGATGCGGTTGTGGATGCAATCATGGCAATCGCAAGCTATGCCGACCAGCACCATAAAACCTTGCTTGAACTCGACGTTAATCCGTTGATGGTGGGACCTGATGGTGCTGTCGCGGTGGATGCACTTATTGTTGAGACAGTCGGGGCTTGACCAAAGCCCCACGCTTATGACGGGATACTGTAATCTGGGATTGGAGGACACATGACCGATAATAGCTTAACCGGAGCCGAGGCTCTCGTGCACACCCTTGTTAAGGGAAAAGTCGATACATGTTTTGCCAATCCCGGTACCAGTGAAATGCATTTTGTTGCCGCGCTCGATACCATTCCCGGTATCCGGTGTGTGCTGGGGCTGCAGGAGAACACGGTTACCGGTATGGCTGACGGCTATTATCGTGTGACCCAGCGGCCAGCCGTTACGCTTCTTCATTGTGGACCGGGTTATGCCAATGGCATCGCCAATATCCATAATGCAAAACGCGCGGGCAGCGGCATGCTGAATATCGTTGGCGATCACGCGATGGATCATGTCGCCTATGACAGCCCGCTGACTGCGAATGTCGAGGCGCTGGCAGGCGGTACATCGCAGTGGGTCCGCTTTGGAACCGATCCGGCGAAGATTGGTGACGACACATTGGCAGGTTTGGCTGCCGCTTCGTCCGGGAATGGCAAAATCGCTTCGCTTGTGCTTCCGGCAGATGTCTCGTGGAGCAAAGGCGGTGTGATCGCTCGAGATTATACTGCCGGAAAAGCTGAGCCATTTGTTGACGAGGCCGTCGATAAGGTTGCCAAGGCCCTTGGCTCGGGAAAAAGGGCGCTCATATTGCTCGGCACTGCGGGACTAAGCGCTGATCTCCATCCGTTGCTGCATGGAATTTCCGTCAAGAGTGGCGCCGCATTGATGGGAAGTCCGATGATTGCGCGACAACCCAAAGGACGGGGACGTCTGAACCTGCCAGCCGTACCCTATTCGGTCGCAGATGCCGTGCGCACTCTCGAACCGTATGACATCGTTATTCTGGTGAGCTGTCCGCCGCCGGTCGGGTTCTTCCGCTATCCGGGTTTGCCAAGTCTCACTCATCGAGAAGATGCTGAAGTCTTGACGTTGTGCACGCCCGGCGAAGATGCACATGGCGCACTCGTGGCGCTCGCGTCTCGCATAAATGCCAGTCCCATAGACGTGCCTGTTGAAAGTCAACAATTGCCTAGCCCTGAAACGGGTCCGATATCGCCGGAGACCCTGGCTCAAATCGTCGCTTCGCAACTGCCGGAATATGCAATTGTTATTAATGAGGCATTGACCTCCGGCGGTGGGTTTGAGGCGGTTATGTCGTCAGCCGCACCATGCGATTGGCTGTCGGTCACCGGTGGCGCAATCGGTGGCGGAATTCCCCTCGCTACGGGCGCAGCTATCGGCGCGCAAGCTATGGGAGAACCTGATCGGCGCGTGATCGCCTTGCAGGCGGATGGTTCCGCAGCCTATACATTGCAAGCCCTGTGGACACAGGCGCGCGAGAACCTGCCGGTCACAACGCTCCTTCTCAACAACCGGTCCTATGCGATCCTGCTCGGTGAATATGCCAAAGTTGGCGCAAAGCCCGGCGAGACGGCGCGGGATATGATGAGCCTCGACAAGCCCGAACTTGACTGGGTTTCTCTGGCCCGTGGTTTTGGCGTGGATGCCGTATCGGTTTCACACAATGCTGCTCTCGCAGCGGCGCTGAAAACGGCTTTGTCCAAAGACGGACCAATGCTGATCGATGTTCGTTTGTGACGCGAAAACCTGGATGTCTGGCCTGATATCCGCCTCACAGAAATATGAACGCAATGCGCGGATTTACTGAAGCCAGCCTGATAACGTTGGGACAAGGCGAAGATTTCGCCAGAATAAACAATAATTACATATGCATTTTGAAAGCGCGCTAGCTGCTTTTAACTAGCAAGACTTCGGTTGCGTGGCCTGAGCAACCGAAGTCCGGTTGCCAAAAAACCATAATTGCTCCACATAGATTGAAATCAATTATTTTCGCGCTGAACAACAGGTCAACTCTTGAAACGTCTAAAATTTGGTTCCTTTTGCCTCTTTCTGGCAACCGTTTCACCTGCACTCGCTTTGGAGGCTGCCTCGCCGCCAGCGCTCGAGCCGCAACCGCAGCAGGTTGAAGCCGCCCATCTGACCGCAGAATTTCTGACGCGTTTTCATTATAAGCCTGTGCCGCTTAACGACGCTCTGTCGGCCAAGATCATGGACCGGTTTATCAAATCGCTCGACCCGGATCGGCTTATCTTCCTTAAATCAGACGTTGATGGCTTCATGGCCGACAAGTCCAAGATCGACGACGCGATCAAGCAGGAAAACCTGAGCATCCCGTTTTCTATCTTCAACATCTATGAAAAGCGCATCACCGACCGCATGACCTATGCGCGTAGTCTGCTCAGCACGAAGTTTGATTTCAGCGAGCAGGAAAGCTATCCGCTTATGCGTGACAAGGCACCATGGCCCGCGACCGACGAAGAAAGCAAGGATCTCTGGCGCAAGCGGGTCAAGAATGACTGGCTGCGCCTGAAGCTGGCAGGCAAAGACGATGCCTCCATCCGTGAGACGCTGGAAAAGCGCTATCAGAACTCGCTCGAACGTATTTACAAATACAAAAGCGACGATGTTTTCCAGATGTTTATGGCCGCCTATACGACGTCCGTTGATCCTCATACGGATTATTTCGGCGCCAGTGCTTCGGCCGAATTCGATATATCGATGAAGCTTTCTCTTGTTGGTATCGGTGCGGTACTGCAGGAGAGGGACGATTACATCACGATCCGTGAGCTTGTTGCCGGTGGACCGGCTCAGGTGTCAGGAAAGATCGCTGTCGGCGATCGCATCACGGGCGTCGGTCAAGATGAAAACGGACCAATGAAAGAAGTGGTCGGCCAGCGCCTCGATGAAGTCGTGCAGTTGATCCGTGGCGCCAAGGGCTCAACGGTGCGTCTGGATATCTTGCCAGCCAATGCCGGTCCGGACGCGAAGCATCAGATCATCAGTCTGGTGCGCGACAAGATCAGCCTTGAAAAGCAGGCTGCGCAGAAATCGGTTCTTGATGTCAAAGACGGCAATGCTACCCGCAAAATCGGCGTTATCACTTTGCCCGCTTTCTATGAGGATATTGAAGCTCGGAGAAAAGGTGACAAAGATTATCGCAGCGCCAGCCGCGATGTCGCAAAGCTCATCACCGAGTTGAAGCAGGATAAAGTCGACGGCATCCTGTTCGATCTTCGGAACAATGGCGGCGGTTCACTGTCGGAAGCCATTGAGCTGACCGGTCTCTTCGTTGGGAAGGGACCAGTGGTCCAGCAGCGCAACGCAAACGGCAAGGTCAAGGTTGAAAGCGACGATCTTCCGACGCCTGCATGGCAAGGGCCGCTTGGCGTGTTGATCAATCGCGGTTCGGCTTCGGCTTCGGAGATTTTTGCCGCTGCGATCCAGGATTATGGCCGGGGCGTGATTATCGGCGAACCGAGCTTTGGCAAAGGCACAGTGCAAACTGTGGTTAATCTTGACGAGGTTGCGCATAATCCCGAACCGAAATTCGGTGAGCTGAAACTGACAATCGCCCAGTTTTTCCGGGTGAATGGAGGCACGACGCAGTTGCGTGGTGTCACGCCGGATATCAGCCTGCCCGGACTCTTCGATCTTAAGACCGTTGGCGAGTCGAGCTTCGACAATGCCTTGCCGTGGAGTGAAGTCAAACCGGCAAAATACAAACGTCTTGGCGATATCAAGTCGGTATTGCCACAGCTGCAGAGCCTTCATGATGTCCGCGTAAAGGATGATCCTGAATTCCAGCAGTTTGTGGAAGATATCGCGGTGCTGAAAGCACAGCGCGAAAAGACCGAACTTTCTCTCAATGAAACCGAACGCCGCAATGAGATGACGGCGGAGGAAAACCGTCTGAAGTCGCGCAAGAAGTCTGATGACGGTTTGAGCAGCAGCCCCGATGACGGTCTTCAGTCCAATGAGCGGAGCCTGAGCGCGGATATTGCCATTGAGAAGACTCGCAAAAACGCCAAGGATGTTCTGCAAACCGAAGCGGCTGGGATTGTTGCCAATCTCTCCGATCTGCAGGCTGGAGCCAAGGCAGCGTCGAAATAATCCAGACAAACATCACCATTATGCGGAATGCGCCGTATAATGGTGATGTCGAATATTGGTCCGGGGCCGTTCAGGCCCCAGTGGCTGCAACTCTACTGTCCGATCTTGATGACCAGCTTTCCAAAATGCCCCGCGCCTTGGAGCGCATTATAAGCGTCTTCAGCCTGGCTGAACGGATAGACCTTGTCGATCTGCGGCTTGATACCGGTGCGAACAAGGGACGCAAGCGTCGATACCGGACCGACATAAATGCCCTGCAGGGTGATCCTCTTTTCAAGAATTGCGACCGTTTCAATGGGGCCATCGAACCCCGTCAGGACACCCATAAGCGATATGCGTCCGTCAAAGCGGGTTGCCTTTAGGGTCTTGTTCAGCGTTGTCGGACCCGCTGGGTCGACGGCCAGATCAACGCCCATATTGCCCGTCAGCCGCAGGACTTCATTTTCCCAATCCGGAAATGTTTGATAGTTGATAACGTGGTCAGCGCCGAGCTTTTTGGCCCGCTCCAGTTTTTTGTCGGAACTCGATGTAATAATGACCCGGGCACCTGCCATTTTGGCAAGCTGCAATGCAAAGATCGCCACGCCGCCTGTGCCGAGGAGCAATACGGTTTCACCGGGCTGAACCGGTCTTCTTTCAAAAAGCGCCGACCATGCCGTGACACCCGCACACGGGAGCGTTGAGGCTTCTTCAAATGTCATCGAGTCCGGTATCCGCACGACGCCAGTTGCCGGTACGACGATGCGCTCGCTCAACACGCCATCGACAATATTCCCGCCAAGGCTTGAGGCCTTCTTGGCCTCAGAAAAGGGGCCTTCCACCCATTCAGGCATGAAGCCGATGACCACGCGATCACCGATGGCGTAATCGGTCACGCCTTCTCCGATGGCCGACACCACGCCCGCTCCATCGGACAAGGGAATGCTGTCTTTGGTACGCTTCGCGACAATGAGATCGCGATAGTTCAACGATGCAGCGCGCAAATCGACTGCAATCTCTCCGCGACCGGGCTTGCGATCCTGCTTTTCAACCAGTTTGAGGCGTGGATTTTCGTTTCCAGTTAGAATGTAACTTTGCACGGCATTGTCTCCTTTAATGCCGGAACAAATAGGCCTATATTGATCTTTGAAAAAGTACGTACAAATTTGGCATGTAGTATCATGGATGATAGTGTCAGGGCGCGCGGCAAGCGTCGCAGTGTCAGCAAAACAGGCTGCGCGGTAGAAGCAACGCTGTCGGTTATTGGCGGCGTGTGGAAGCCGGTTATCCTCTTCCATCTGCTGAAAGGAAAGCTGCGCTTCAATGCGCTTTGCAGGCTTGTCCCGGCGGCGACGCCAAGGATGCTGACTTTGCAACTCCGGGAACTGGAGGCGGATGGGATCATAAATCGCACGGTTTTTCCGGAAGTGCCGCCGAAGGTGGAATATGAGCTGACTGGCCTTGGCCACTCTCTGGCGCCTATATTGATCAGTATGCGTGACTGGGGAGAGCGTATGCAAGGCGAGCAAGCACAGCCGGGAGCAAAGTGCTGAGTTGGCATTCGGGGCGACTTCATCCTTGACGGGCAGCCACTTGCGCGTTTAAGCGGAAGGGCAGACGGAACCAACAGCGGAAGCCTCTGCCAATGAGCACTTTGCGCATTCTCCCCAGCGCTGACATCCCGGAACTGCCGAACCGCTACAACGGCAAGGTTCGTGAGAACTACGACCTGCCAGACGGCAGCCGTATCATCATCTCGACTGATCGGCTGAGCGCCTTCGATGTCATTTTGACGTCGATCCCGTTCAAAGGTCAGGTTTTGACGCAAACTGCGTCCTATTGGTTCGAGGAAACGGCTGATATCTGCCCGAACCATGTTCTGGCTTATCCGGATCCGAATGTCGTCATCGGCACGCGGTTGAACATTCTGCCGGTTGAGGTGGTTGTCCGCGGTTATCTTGCTGGAACGACTAGCACGTCGATCCTCACGAAATACCGCAAGGGTGAGCGCCAGATGTATGGCGTTACATTACCTGATGGTCTCAGGGACAATGAAAAGCTGCCGCATCCGATCATCACGCCGACAAGCAAGGCCTTCGACGGCGGACATGATGAGCCCCTTTCCGGTGAGGAAATCCTTGAACAGGGGCTGCTGACGGCCGAACAGTGGGAAACAGTGTCGCGTTATGCGCTGGCGCTTTTCGAGCGTGGACAGGCGCGTGCGGCTGAGCGCGGGTTGATCCTCGTCGACACCAAATACGAGTTTGGGACAGACGCCGACGGTCGCATCATTCTTGCCGATGAAATCCACACACCGGATTCAAGCCGATACTGGATTGCCGACAGTTATGAAGAGAGCTTTGCGGCAGGCAGCCGTCCTGCAAGCTTTGACAAGGATTTTGTGCGCGCCTGGGTCACCGAGCGTTGCGATCCTTACAAGGACCCGATCCCGGAAATTCCGCTTGATCTGATCGAACAGACGTCGAAGGTCTATATTCAGGCCTACGAACAGATCACCGGCAAGACTTTTGAACCTGATCTGGCTGGTGAGACGGTTCTGGATCGCATTCGCGCCAATCTCAAGCCGTACTTCGTAGAGAAGTCTGCTGGTGCCAAGCCAAAAACACGCAAGAAAGCTGAGCCTAAAGCGAAGGTCGCACAGCCCGTTGCGAAGGCAACCAAGGCGGATGTAACTGCCGCAACGCCTATCGCTGGCACGAGGAAGCGATATTCCCCGGCTGAACGCGCTTCCATTCTCGCTTCTGTCGCAAAGGCGATGAAGAGCGGCGAGACCACGCTGAAAGCCGTTTTGCAGCAGGCCGAAGTCAGCGAACAGACCTATTACAACTGGAAAAACGCTGCTGGAAAAACTGCGGCACCGGTAACGGTCCAGCCATCTGCGGGCGACGATCTGAAGGCGCTTGTGGCGCTGGAAGCTGAAAACTTGAAGCTGCGCAAAGAGCTGGCTGCGAGGCTTCGCGCCGAGAATGCTGAACTGCGCAAGCGTCTCGGCAAGGCATAAGATTAGCCTACCTCGTAACCTGCCATCCTATGCGGTGACACTGAGAAGTTATGCAAGCAGGCGCTCTGAGTTCAGGGCGCCTGTTTGGCGTTTATCTTTCAGGTTGTATCAGACAGATCAGCCGGTCGGACATATCCGATCAAACGATTGTATGAAGTGGTCGTTTTCTTCCGGGCTACCGATGCTGACGCGAATAAAGTTCGTGTAACCCTGCTGCTTCCAAGGCTTGACGATAACCCCGTCTTGTAAAAGCTTCTCGGCAAAAGTGACGGAGTCCGACTTCACGTCGATGAACAGGAAATTGCCTTTCGAGGGGGCGAACCGAACTTTCCGCGTCGTGAGAAATTCTGCCACCCGATCCCGTTCGCGCAATGCAAGTGCTACGCCTGATGCAAGATGTTCGGTGTCACGACGAGCAATCAACCCAGTCGCCTGCGCAATCGCATTGGCATTGAAGGGTGTGCGTGCGCGGTCGAGATATCCGCGCAATGCGCTATTGCTCGTAAGGCCAAAGCCAAGGCGTGCGCCTGCCAGCCCGTAAGCTTTGGAGAAGGTCCGAAGCACCACCCAGTTGAGACCGGTATTGCGCAGCAGGTCGATGGCCGACGGATAATCATCGCCTGCCGCATATTCCGCATAGGCCTCATCCAGCACAAGCAAGGTGTCTGGCGCGACAGCTTCTATGACTCGTTGCAGGGCTTCGGGATCAAGCCAGCTTCCTACCGGATTGAGCGGATTTGCGAACATGACAAGGCGAGGGCCTTCCGCGACTGCTGTCACCAATGCGTCGACATCCACTTCCAGCGATTGCGTGACTTCGACCCGCTCGACGGTTGCGCCCATCAAGGTTGAATAGTCTTCATGCAAAGGAAAGGACGGATAAAGCGTCACGACGCGATCGCCCGGGCGAAGAACAGAACGGCAGATCACCCCGATCAGATCTTCTGATCCATTGCCCAAAATGACCTGATCTTCGGGCCACTGAAATTCTCGTGCTATCTCCAGCGCTAACGCCCGGCCAGAAGGATCTGGATAGAGCCGCAGCAAATCATGCACCGAGGCAAATAGCTCTTTTATCTTTGGGGATGGACCTAATGGATTCTCGTTTGAGCCGAGTTTTGCGATCTGCGCGGGGTGATATCGGTCTTCAACTTCGGCAATCGTCAGTCCCGCATTATAGGGGCTAAGCGCACGTATTTCCGGACGAATCAGATTGCTAAGCGGTGCTTCATCATTGGCCATTTGCGTTCTCCTCTGATGGCGCGCTCTTGGATGGGGCGCGTCCTTCATAAAGAGAGTTCTAAGACTAAACTCTTATTTTGTATATATATGTATAGACAAGTTGCTAAAAAGATGCCTTTATGTCGGGGAGACCATAAAAAATTGCTAAACATTACTCGCAGAATGATTAGAAGTTCTGGCGATGTTTGTTCAGGCAAGGTCCATAGGGGAACATGATGCAGGGTTTATCGCTTTTCGACCTTAGCGGGCGTAAGGCGCTGGTCACTGGTGCAAGCCGGGGTCTGGGACAGGCTATTGCCGAAGCACTGGCATCGGCGGGGGCCGACGTCGCCATAACAGCGCGCAAGTCCAACGATCTGACCGAAACGGCTTCTCGTATCGCGGCCCTTGGGCGCGTCTGCGTGCCGCTCTCTCTTGATGTGCGCGATGTTGATGCTTGTGCTGACGTGACTGCGCGGGCCGCCGTAGAACTGGGCGGTCTCGATATTCTCGTCAATAATGCCGGTTACGAAGAAATACGGCCTTCGCTCGATGTCGATGAAGCGCTTTGGGATCGCATTGTGTCGACCAATCTGAAGGGCGCATTCTTCTGCGCACAGGCTGCCGCGCGTCACATGACGCATACCAAAAGCAGCGGCGCAATCATCAATCTTTGTTCACTCACCTCTTATGTCGGCGTGCCGACGGCCGCGCCTTATGGTTCGTCGAAATCCGGCCTCATGGGCATGACGCATGCGCTTGCAACGGAATGGGCCCCGCACGGCATTCGGGTCAACGGCATCGCACCTGGCTATTTCCGCACATCAATGACGGACGTCTTCTATGAGAACGACGAGTGGCAAAAATCCATGCTGGATAAGATTCCGCAAGGTCGGTTTGGCCGAATGGAAGACGTTGCAGGCGCCGTGGTGTTCCTGGCGAGCAAAGCTTCGGCTTATGTGACGGGGCAGGTTATTCCAATCGATGGCGGCTATCTGGCATCGATTTAAGTGTTTCGACGCTTAGAAACACGATTTGAGACAATTCTATCTGGCGTTTTCAAACGCTTCTGAATGAAACGGGAAACATCGATGAAAACCACCGGAAACGGAACTGGCCCTACTGCCAAGAACGGACCGGCTGCCGTCTCGGCCAAGAATGTCAGCATGATCTATAACGGTTTCCATGCCGTCCGATCGGCTTCATTTGATCTCGAACAGGGGCGTTTCCTGACTATTCTCGGGCCATCCGGTTCAGGCAAGACGACTTTGCTGCGGCTGATTGCCGGTTTCCAGCGTCCAAGTGTCGGCGAAATCTTCATCAATGGTCAGGCTGTCAGTGCGGTCCCGTCGCACAAGCGTTCCATCGGCATGGTGTTTCAGAAACTCGCCTTGTTTCCGCACATGACGGCAGCACAAAACGTCGCCTTTCCACTCAAGATGCGCCGGTTTGATGCTCGGACCATTCCCGAGCGGGTCGAGCGCTATCTCGATCTGGTTCGTCTTGGCGGTTTGGGCAACAGGCGTGTTCATGAACTTTCCGGTGGTCAGCAACAGCGTGTCGCCATTGCACGCGCGCTTGTCTTTGAACCTGATCTTCTTCTGCTCGATGAACCGCTGGCCGCGCTTGATCGCAAGCTTCGTGAAGAAATGCAGCTTGAATTTCGCCGCATCCAGCGCGAACTCGGCGTGACGACCATCAACGTTACCCACGATCAGCGTGAAGCTCTGGTCGTGTCGGATGAGATCATCGTTATGGATGGCGGCGAAATACAACAGATGGCGCGACCATCAGAAACCTATCGCAATCCGTCCAACGCTTTTGTCGCGAACTTCATCGGTGTGACCAATTTCATCACCGGTAAGGCTTCCTCCGTCGACGGCATCGTTGTGCAGGTTGATGCCGGGCCAAAGCTTGCTGGTGTCGCGGTTGATGGTCACAAGCCTGTTGCAGCAGGCAATACCGTTTCTTGTGCCATTCGTGCTGAACAAATCCGTATTGGTGCTAACGCTGAAAGCGGTGCAGGGCTTGATACGAAACTCGAAGGCGTGGTGACCGACGCGATTTTTGAAGGTGAGCGCATTGTATATGAATTGCGCGTGCCGGCATTGGGAAACGCCTTGATGCGCGTGTTTGATCACGATCCTGTCGGACACAGCCAGTTTGAAGAGGGGGCGACCGTTCCCATTGGCTGGAATGCCCGCGATCTCATCGTTTTTGCAGCATGAACTGAACACCAGATTACAGACAAAACCCTAGAGGAGAGAACATTATGAGCGCTCTGAAGAAGCCCTTTTTGATACTCGACCGCCGCCGCTTCCTGCAAAGCGCAGGCGCTCTGGCAGCAGCAGCCGGAACCACGTCGCTCGGCCTGTCGCGCGCCTTTGCAGAAGAGCCTGCAAAGCCGAAAGAACTGATCGTTCGCGCCTGGGGCGGTAGCTGGGTGGACTCGCTGAAAGCGGGCGTTTCCGACCCCTTCACCGCAAAGACCGGCATTTCAATTCGCCACGATCTGACCGAAGACAACGAAATCCAGCCGAAGCTTTGGGCAGCGGTGGCGCAGAAGCGCATTCCGCCGATCCATGTCAACTGGGATACGACGACCAATGCGACCAAGTCGGCATTGCGTGGTGTGACGGAAGACCTGTCGGATCTGTCCAACCTCAAGAACACCACCGATCTTGCCAAGCCGGTCGGCCTCGACGGTTATCCGATCGTCAATACCTATGGCTATGTCTATGTGCTGGCCTATCGTCCGGAAGCCTTTCCGGATGGTCCACCGAAGTCGTGGCACGCGCTGCTTGATCCCAAGTTCAAGGGACGCATCGCGCTTTACAATGACGGCATCGGCTTCCACTTCCCGGCGCAGGTTGCCGGTGGCGGCAAACTCGAAGACATCCCGGCCAACATGCAGCCAGCCTGGGATTTCATCACCAAGGTGAAGCAGCAGCAGCCGCTTCTCGGTGAAGATCCGGATTTCACCACCTGGTTCCAGAAGGGCGAAATCGATCTGGCCTGCACCATCTCCACCAATGCGCGCGAAGCGCAGAAGAATGGCGTCAAGATCGACTGGACCGTTCCGGAAGAGGGCGCGAAATTCGACACCGATGGTCTTTGGGTTCCAAAGGGCCTGCCGGAAAACGAGCTTTACTGGGCCAAGGAATATGTCAACTTCGCCTTGACCAAGGATGCACAGCAGGTCTGGCTCGATGGTCTGGGTTTGCCCGGCGTGGTTCCGGGTCTGACGCCACCCGCCGATCTGGTGAACGATCCTGCTTATCCGACGACGGAAGAGGATTTCAAACATCTCATCCGCATCTCGGCCAAGGTACAGGTTGAGAACGAGAGCGAGTGGTTCTCCAAGTTCAAGGCGATCATGCAGGGCTGATCCAGTCCTCTAAACAACAAGGATCGCCCTTTTTGGGCGATCCCATGCCCGATATCTCAAGGCAAATATTCAGGAATTGAAACATGCGAGCGGCACGCACTGCCTATCCCATGACATGGCGCATCATGGATGCGCTGGAAGCAATCGCAGCCTTTTTATGGCCCGCGCGGTTTAACCGTGCTGTGCCCTATCTGATGCTGCTTCCGGCGATTGTTCTGGTCGGATTGCTGGTGCTGGGTCTGATCCAGATCGCAGATACCAGCCTGCGCACGCTCGATACGTCGACCTTCCTGATGTCGGACTATTATACGCTTGCAAACTACAAGCGCGCTCTGATGGAATCCCTATTTGCGACGGTCGCCTGGCGCAGTCTTCTGGGATCGCTCGTCGTGACCTTTTTCACGCTCGTTCTGGCATTTCCTTACGCTTATCTGATGGTCAGAACGCCTTCGGCGGCGCTACGCAAATTTCTGCTGATCGCGCTTTTCCTGCCGTTTTTCATCGGGCAGGTGGTGCGCGCTTATGGGTGGCTCATCATTCTGGGCAATCAGGGCATGGTAAACGAGGCGCTTGGCCTCGTCGGTATTGCGCCTTTGCGCCTGCTTTATAACTACCCGGCGGTGCTGTTCGGACTTGTGCAATATATGCTGCCCTTTGCAGTCCTGATGCTGGCCCCGGCGCTGACCGCTATTCCGGAAGAAATGGAAGCGGCGGCAAGCTCGCTCGGCGCGAACTGGCTGCGAACATTTGCTCATGTTGTGCTACCCATGGCGCGCCCCGGCCTGATTGGCGCGGGGCTTGTGGTCATGACGCTGTCGCTCACCGATTTTGCTATTCCCGCAATCCTTGGCGGCGGCTCTCAGGATTTTATCGCCAACGCGATTTATGACCAGTTCTTCCGCACCTCCGATCAGGGACTGGGCGCGACATTGGCGCTGCTGTTAGTCGGTGTCGGCTCCATCCTTGTCGGGCTCGTTTTCACGCTGTTCGGTGCTGGAACACTTGCCATGGGGAGGGCACGCAAATGACCGCTCCATTGTCCAAGTCTGTTGTCATCTGGACCTTTGTGATTGCCGTACTGGTCTTGCTTTCGGCGCCGACCATCGTGGTCCTGGGAGCCTCGTTTACCTCAGGCAATATGATCACCTTTCCCCCGGAAGGATTTTCACTGAAGTGGTATCAGAAGATCGTCGGGACGAGCGACCTCTGGGACGCTTTCCTGCGTTCCCTCTACGTATCCTTCATCTGCACCATCGTGGCTATTCCTGTCGGAACGCTCGCCGGTATCGCGCTGGCCAAATATGCGGTTCGCTTTGAAAAGACGATTCAGATCTATCTGCTTCTGCCCTTTACGATCCCGCTGATCGGTTCAGGCATCGGTTTGATGCTGATCTTCGGTCATGCAGGCATTTTGGGTCAGCTGTGGCCGGTGGGAATTGCAGCCTGCGTCATCAATCTCCCATTCATGATCTGGGCGGTGACGGCAAGCGCCGCCAATCTCGATGCCGATCTTGAGCTGGCGGCGGCCAATTGCGGGGCGGGGCCCATATCGACATTTTTCTTTGTCACGCTGCCCGTTGTCGTGCCGGGTGTGATCAGCGGTTCATTGCTGATGTTCATTCTCGCACTTAACGAGTTTCTGGTGAGCTTGCTGTTGGTTGATGCTCGAATCGTCACCCTGCCGGTGCAGATTTACAATTCGATCCGGTCCATCATCACACCCGATCTTGCAGCGATCTCCGTTGTTTTCATCGCCTGCGCTGCGTTTGCCATTTTCCTGCTCGACCGGTTGGTCGGGCTCGACATTTTCCTCAAATCGAAATGACCAGCTGCGTCCCCATGGCAGCAAGCAAGGAGCCGACTATGTCCGATGTTACCTTTCATGAACTGGCAAAACTGGATGATGCTGGACGTGCGGAGCTTCTGAAGCGTTCGGAAACAGATCTTTCCGGCTTTATCGAGAAAGTAAAGCCGATCATCGAAGCGGTGCGCACGGAAGGCGACGCTGCACTGGTGCGGTTTGCGCGCGATCTGGACAAGGCCGACGTTGATCCGGCGAATATCAAGGCAACCGAGGCGGAGTTTGACGCGGCTTTCGACAAGGTCGAAAAAGACGTCATCGAAGCCATTCAGTTTGGCATCGACAATATCCGTCATTTCCACGAAGAGCAGAAGCCGGAAGCGATGTGGCTGAAGGAAATGCGGCCTGGCGCTTTTGCTGGTGACCGTTTCACACCGATCCGCTCTGTGGCGCTTTATATTCCGCGCGGGAAAGGCGCATTTCCGTCTGTCACCATGATGACAGCCGTTCCCGCTGTCGTCGCCGGTGTGCCGGAACTGGCCATTGTGACCCCGCCGACGCCAGATGGCTCGGTTGATGCCGCAACGCTTGTCGCGGCACGTCTTGCTGGTGTGGAAACGGTCTATAAGGTCGGCGGCGCACAGGCTGTTGCAGCGGTTGCTTATGGCACGGAGACGGTTAAGCCAGCGCTCAAGATCGTTGGTCCGGGCAGCCCGTGGGTTGTCGCTGCAAAGCGCCTTCTGGGTGGCGTCATCGATCCGGGTCTTCCCGCAGGTCCTTCCGAAGCGGTGATTTTTGCCGACGATACCGTCAAGGGCGGTCTTGCCGCGCTCGACCTTCTGATCGAAGCCGAACATGGCCCGGATTCATCAGCCTGGCTGGTCACGCATAGCCGTCGCGTGGTTGAGGAAGCACTTGCCGCTCTCCCCGATCATTGGGCACGCATGACGGAACAGCGCGTCGGCTTCTCCAAGACTGTGCTGACCGGCAAATATGGCGGCATCGTTCTGACGTCGTCAGTCGAGGAAAGCTATCGCTTTATCAACGATTACGCGCCGGAACATCTGGAGCTGCTTTCGACCGATCCGTTTGCGCATCTTGGCCACATCACAGAGGCGGCCGAAATTCTGATGGGGCCGCATACGCCAGTCGTTATCGGCAATTTCGGCCTTGGCCCCAATGCTGTTCTACCGACCAGCCGCTGGGCGCGCACCTATGGCCCGCTTTCCGTCACCGATTTCGTGAAGCGCTCTTCCATCGGTTATGTGACGGCTTCCGCCTATCCGGAATTCGCCAAGCATGCCCGCACGCTTGCCCGTTATGAGGGCTTTTCCTCTCATGAAAATGCCGTTTCGGAAATCCGTAAAGATTATCTCTGAACAAGGTGGGTTCCATGAAAGCGGTTCGGCTTTATGCGGCCAAGGATTTGCGGGTCGAGAATATCGACCCGCCAGCGGCACTTGAACCGGGCTGGGTTCGACTGAAAGTGGCAGCGGCTGGAATTTGCGGTTCTGACCTGCACAACTTCTCGACAGGACAGTGGATCAGCCGCTCGCCATCGGTCGCTGGACATGAATTTGCTGGTGTCGTGACCGAGATTGGTGCCAGGGTCAGCGAGTTCAAGCCGGGCGATACGGTGATCGCCGATTCCAGATATTGGTGCGGCGAGTGCGCGGCCTGTGCGAGCGGTCGGCACAATGTCTGTTCCACGCTTGGATTTATCGGTGAAGTCTGTGATGGCGGTTTTGCCGAGGAGACGGCGCTGCCTGCCCGTTTGCTTGTCCCCTATGCTGCCAACATCAACCCTGTTGTGGCCGCGATGGGCGAGCCGCTTTCGGTTGCGTTGCACGCCATTCGCAAACAGCGCGTGCCGTCAGGCGAGGCGGTTCTGGTTGTCGGTTGCGGACCGATTGGCGGGCTTGTTGCTCTGTTGCTGTCGCGCTTGCACGACGGGCCGGTGCTGGTCTGCGACCGTAATGAACAGCGGGCAGAACTTGTTGCAAGGGTAACCGGCGCGACCAGTGTTCAACTCGACAATAATGCGTTGGAAGCGGCACTTTCGGGAAAGACTTTACGGTACGCAATTGATGCGACCGGCAATATTGTCGTTTTGAATGCGATAATCGACGTCCTGTCAGGTGGCGGTTCTCTGGCGCTCGTCGGGATTTCGCACGGCAAGATTGAGCTTGATCCGAATGTTCTGGTCGAACGTGAAATCAGTCTGATCGGCTGCCATGCCTATCAGGATGAACTTGCGGAAATCGCGGCCTTGCTCCCCGAACTAGAAGCATCGCTTGTCGAATTGATTGATCGAGAAATTTCGCTTGATGACGTACCAGAAGCTTACGACCGCTTGCTTGCAGGGCGGGCCGAGGGTCTGAAAACGATCATACGGATAGGAGCGTAGTTTAATCATGGGCTCTACCGGAAAATCGGATAGTGATCACGCAACAGCGATGGAATTGCCCGAAACGGCGGGGCCGCTTTACGAAAAGGTCAAAGCCCAGGTTCTGGAAAATATCCGGTCTGGACGTTGGCCTGGAAATTTTCGCCTCCCGTCTGAGCATGAGCTTGTCGATGCGCTCGGAATTTCCCGCATGACCGTCAATCGGGCGCTACGTGAACTCACCGATCAGGGCATTTTGAAGCGTATTCAGGGGGTTGGGACGTTTGTCTCTCCACCAAAGCCCGAAACGACATTGATCGAAGTGGTGAATATCGCCAATGAAATCGCGGCGCGTGGTGGCACGCATCGTGCGCAGGTGGTGGCGCTTGATATAGTGCAGCCGGATGCGGCACTGTTGAATGCTTTTGAGCTGCAAAGCCCTATAGCTGTTGCGCATTCAATCATCGTGCATTTTGAAAACAATGTGCCCGTGCAGTTGGAAGAACGCTTCGTCAATACGCAACTGGTGCAGGACTACGAATTGCAGGATTTCCGCACCATCACGACCTACGATTATCTGCAAAAGAGCACACCGATGACGGAAGTCGAACAGGTGATCTCCGCCGTTACTGCCGATGCCCACATTGCAGCTTTGCTGCAAATTGAGGTCGATGCGGCTTGCCTTCATCTCGACCGCCGTACATGGACCAGAGATACGGTCGCGACCGTCAACAAGCTGATCTATGCCGGTGATCGATATCGTTTGGGTAGTCGCTACAAGCCAGAAATTTACAGGTAGCGATTACTCGTTGCCAATTCTCAGCGGGTACGAACCATCTCGACATTGCTGTGTTGAATGCGTGCTTTGAGCAGGTCCTGCCGCGAGACCAGACCAACCACCTTATGGGATTGCGGGTCGAGAATGGGGATGCGTGGAATGCCGCTCATGACCATAAGATCGGCAACTTCACCGAGCGGCGTTGATGTAAAGGCAGTGGGCTGCGAGGCATCGGAGAGCGTTTCAGCAAGCGAGGTTGCTACCGGAGCGCCCGAAACCTGCCATTGCAAGACTTCAGATCGTGAAACGAGACCGAGCAAGCGCCCGTCATCGTCCAGCACCGGATAGGCTCTGTGACGCGCGTCTTTGGTGAAGAATGCAATTGTGGCATCAATCGACTGCTTGCCCGACAGGCATTCCGGGCTGGGCGTCATCACGTGTGCAGCCTGAAGGAATGCAAAGGGGTCCACGGAATATTCCTGCAAGATATGCCGTCCCCGACGCGCAATTTTCTCCGTCAGAATTGAACGATTGAGAATGAGCACACTGACGGCATAGGCCGAGGCCGAAGCGGCAATTGTCTCAGGCAAGGCGGCAAAATGGCCGGTGAGTTCAACCGCAAAGATTGCACTGGTCAGCGGGGCCCTCATCGCGCCGCTCAATATCCCGGCCATGCCGATCATCGCCCAGAAACCTGCGCCGCCGGGCAGGAACTGTCCAATCAATGCGCCCAGAGCGCCGCCGAGCAGAAGAAGCGGTGCAAGCACACCGCCTGAAGTGCCAGACCCCAGCGCGATCAGCCAGACCGCTGCCTTGACCACCAGCAGTAATGCAATTGCCTTCAGCGTCATTGAGCCATCCAGCAATTGCTGAATGCTGGCATAGCCCGCACCAAGGACATGCGGATCAATCAGTCCACCTATACCGACCGCAATCGCTCCAAGAGCTGGCCACCACATCCAGTGAACCGGCAGCCGGTGAAACATGTCTTCAATGCGATAAAGGCCGGTTGAGAGCAACACGCTCTGGATACCGACAATAGCGCCGAGGATCAGCGCAAACAAAAGAGGCATTCCACCGCTGGCGTCGAGGCTCATGAAGGGGAAAAGCGGCCCTGAACTGATCAGAAAGGGCCGCCAGGCTGTTGAGACCAGAACGGCGACGACAACGGGTATGAAACTGCGCGGCTTCCATTCGAAGAGCAATACTTCCAATGCAAGCAGGATAGCTGCCATGGGTGTGCCGAATATCGCCGTCATGCCTGCTGTAGCGCCTGAGACGAGCAGGGTTTTGCGCTCCGCTGCACTCAGTTCAAAAAGCTGTGCGAATAGAGAGCCGATGGCTCCGCCCGTCATGATGATTGGTCCCTCGGCACCGAACGGACCACCGCTGCCGATGGAGATTGCAGAAGACAACGGCTTCAACACCGCAACTTTGAGCGAAAGACGGCTCTCGCCAAACAGGATCGCTTCAATCGCTTCCGGAATTCCGTGCCCGCGGATTTTTTCCGAACCATATCGCGCCATCAACCCGATAATGAGACTACCGATAACGGGTATGACAAGCGCCAGCCAGCCCAGCTGGTTGTCGATGATTTCGGAACTGGCGAATGAAAACCGGCCAAACCAGAAAAGATTGGTCGAAAGGGCAATGAGTTTCAGCAGCAACCATGCCCCGAACGCCCCACCTGTGCCAACCACGATAGCTGCAAGCGCGAGCATCAACGTACGGCGATCAGTCGTATGGTCGCGCAATCTTGGAAGATTTGGTATGGCTGAAGGCGTGGACATAATGGCTCCGGACTTGATGAGATCGAAAGCGAATTATATCGTAATGCGATATAATTCAAGAAGGTAAAAATGACTTCGAGAAGAATGACTGATGACGATTATGCGGTGCTGGCGGATTTTCGCTATTCGTTGCGAAACTTCATGGCTTTCAGTGAAACCAAGGCCGGAGAGTATAATCTGACACCGCAGCAGCATCAGGCGCTGTTGGCCATTCGTGCTGCAACGGATGGTAAGGCGACGGTCGGTTATGTTGCGGAACATCTGGTTTTGAAGCCTCATAGCGCCAGCGGATTGATTGCGCGTCTTGAAGCGCTAGGTCTTCTCAAACGGTTGCCGGGAATGGACGACAAACGGCAAACTGTTCTCGCCCTGACCGAGGAGGCGGAAAGAATATTGGCCGAACTGAGCCTGACCCACCGCGAAGAAATCCGCCGGTTGCGCCCCTTGCTGCTCGACCTGCTGTCGCGAATAGAGAGTGAAGTCTAGACTGCATGTCTCCGATCTCAGCCAACCGTGGCATGCCTAGCCGATAGGCAGGCCAATTTCGGACTTCATCGTGCGCAAGGCGATTTCCGATTGCACGCGGGCGACCTGCGGGTGCGGCAGCAACACGAGATGTATGAAATCAGCAAAGGCCGAAAGATCCTTGGCAACGATGATCAGCACATAATCCGCATCGCCCGAAACCGAATAGGCTTCGCGCACTTCTTCATGTCTTGCGAGAAAGCTGACAAAGGATTCATCGGTACGTTCGTTGTGCGTCGATAGATTGATGCGTGTGATAGCCCGCAGGCCGTACCCCAGTCGTGCGGCATCGAGACGGGCAGAATAGCCTTGAATAATGCCTTCCTGTTCCAACCGCGTGCGGCGACGCGAGCATTGGGATTGGGACAGATTGACGAGTTCGGAAAGCTCGGCATTGGTCAATGATGCATCCCGCTGCAACGTTTGCAGAATTGCACGATCAAAGGAATCCAGGGTAATTTCGTGCATGAAATGTCCTTAAGGCTCACAGTTCTTGCAAATCTTCTCCGAGGTCGCGCGACATTGCAAGCACTTCGCGCAATGCTTCTCATAGAATTCTTCTTAATCACGATAAGGAGGATTCAAAATGGGACCATTTCCGCACGACGCGCCGAAAGCCGAAATCAACGAAACAAATCCCGCCGGGACGGACGGCTTTGAGTTTGTCGAATTCGCGCATCCCGAGCCCGAAAAGCTCGACATTCTGTTCCGCCAGATGGGTTTTCGACCTGTCGCCAAGCATCGCAAGAAGGACATTGTTCTCTACCGTCAGGGCGATATCAATTATCTTCTGAACCGTGAACCCAACAGCCATGCCGCGGCGTTTGTTGCAGACCACGGCCCCTGTGCGCCTGCCATGGCATGGCGTGTGGTGGATGCCGGCCATGCGCTCCGGCGTGCAGTGGAACTGGGTGCGGAAGAATATCGCGGCGACGGCAAGTCGCTCGATGTTCCCGCCGTCATTGGCATTGGCGGCTCGCTACTTTACTTCGTGGATACATATGGCGACGATGGTTCGTGCTATTCAGCCGAGTTCGAATGGCTTGGCGAAGTCGATCCGAAACCGGAGGGTTTCGGCTTCTACTACCTCGACCATCTCACGCATAATGTGGTGCGCGGGAATATGAACACCTGGTACAAATTCTACCACGACACATTCAATTTCCGAGAGATCCGCTATTTCGATATTGCCGGGAAAATGACCGGGCTGAGCAGTCGCGCACTGACGTCTCCTGACGGGAAAATCCGCATTCCAATCAATGAAAGTGCGGATGATCATAGCCAGATCGAAGAATATCTTCGTGCATATAAGGGCGAGGGCATCCAGCATATTGCAATCGCCAGCAATGATATTTATGGCGGCACGGATGCAATTGCGGCGCAGGGTCTGGAATTCATGCCCGGTCCTCCGGACATCTATTATGATAAGTCCAAGGCGCGTGTCAAAGACCACAATGAGCCGCTCGACAAGTTGAAGAAGCGTGGAATCCTCATCGATGGCGAAGGTGTTCTGGGCGGTGGCGAAACGCGCATCCTTCTGCAGATTTTCTCAAAGACCGTAATCGGGCCGATTTTCTTCGAGTTTATTCAACGAAAGGGCGATGACGGCTTCGGCGAGGGCAATTTCAAGGCTTTGTTCGAGTCCATTGAGGAAGATCAGATTCAGCGCGGCGTGTTGGGCAATGTGCAGCCGACATCCAAGAACGGCCAACTGGCTGGCAATCGTGCATGAGTGACGCGTGGCGCTCGTATTCCGGAGCACCTGAGAACGGTACGGTTCTATGTCCGTCGGCAGACGTAGCCGACGGACATACACAATGTTTGGTCCTGCGTCGTGATGGGAAGGAGTTTCCACTTCTTCTTATCAGGCGGGACGGAATCGTGCGCGGTTTCGTCAATGCTTGTCCGCATCAATATCTCCCATTAAACTACCGGTCAGACGAGATACTCTCGCCCGATGGTACGCGTCTCCTCTGCACAGCTCACGATGCGATGTTCGACGCCGAGAGCGGCACGTGCCTGTCGGTCGGGCTGGACGGACTTGATGCGGTTCCTGTGGTGGATGACGGAAACGGGAATGTTGTCATCCACGAGCGGGAGTAATCAAGCAATGGGAGGAAGTCATGCCGAGTACAATTCGCCTGCATCGTGTCATTGCCGCAAAGCCTGAAAAGATTTTCCGGGCATTTATCGAGCCAGACGCAATAGCGAGCTGGTTGCCTCCCTATGGATATCTTTGCACCGTTCACGAACTGGATGCAAAGGTTGGCGGCAGACACAAAATGTCGTTTCGCAATTTCACGACGGGCCATAGCCACGGCTTTGGGGGGACATATCTCGAATTCGTGCCCGGTGAGCGTCTTGTCTATACGGACAAATTCGACGATGCGAACCTGCCGGGTGAGATGAAGGTTACGGTTGTTTTGAAAGCCGTTTCTGTCGGAACGGAAGTCACCATCACACAGGAAGGCGTGCCTGATATTATTCCTGCGGAAGCCTGCTATCTGGGCTGGCAAGACTCGCTTCACAAACTCACCAAGCTGGTTGTGCCTGAAATAAACGAGTAGCTGTCGCTGCCATGTATAAGCATGTGAGCAGCTTTGGTGGCTGTTCGCGGCGGTCACCTCGAGGGTTGTAACGCGACAAATATTGCAACTGGTTCTTTTCGGAACAGAGTGCGTTATTCTGATGGTTAGCTTGCGAAAGATTTCTTCCTTAATCTCGTAAAACTATCGAGATTAGCCATCGTGTATGCTTATTTTATAGCACTCTAATTTTTCTTGGTAACTTTGCTTGCCATAAAGCAACTGCGCCCTACTCTCCTTACCTGTCCGATTGTGGCTTGGAGGGCAGTATGCAGTGGCTTCAGTCCGTATTTGAGCAGTCACCGGAGATAGCATTATTTCTATCTCTGGCTGGCGGTTACGCGCTGGGAAAAATACATTTTGGGAAATTCCAGCTGGGTGGTGTGGCTGGCTCGCTGCTCGTGGCGGTTGTGATCAGCCAGGTGGGCGTTCACATAGATAATGGGGTGAAGGCAGTGCTCTTCGCCCTTTTCATTTATGCTGTCGGTTTTGAAAGCGGCCCGCAATTCTTTCGGTCGCTTGGGCGTCAATCTCTTCGCGAGATTGCGATGGCCGCGGTGCTGGCCATCAGCGGATTGGTGACGGTTGTTGTCCTGGCGCGAATATTCGGCCTCGACAAAGGTCTTGCAGCCGGCATTGCCGCAGGGGGCCTGACACAGTCAGCCATCATTGGTACCGCCAGTTCGGCGATTTCGAAACTTGGCCTTGCAGCCGACGAAGTTCAGCGATTACAGGCCAATGTCGCGGTGGGGTACGCTGTTACCTATATTTTCGGGTCTTTTGGCGCGATCCTCGTTTGCGTCAATCTGTTGCCGAAATTCATGGGACGGACCATTCGTGACGACGCTATCAAGGCGGAAGCGGAGCTGTTGGCCGGTATCCGGTTGCTCGGCCCCAATGAACAGGAGGCTGCGCCTGACCTTGTCGGGCGTATCTATCAGGTAGACAAAGCTGCCGGAAAAACCGTCGCTGAAATCGAGGCCAAGACCTCAATCGACAACTCCATCACGGTCGAGCGCGTCAAACGCGCAAACAAGATCATCGGTGTGTCACCGGATTTGAAGCTGGAAGCCAATGATATCGTGCTGATTGTAGGACGCCGCACCGGCGTTGTCACATTGGGCAATGAAGTTGGCTCCGAGCTGCAATCATCCGATGGCATGGATGTCATCGTCGCTATACGTGATGTGACGATCACCGCTCCGGAGTTCGTCGGCAAGTCAGTCGCAGACATCAAGCAGCATATCAGCTCGGAACTTCGTCACGGCATTTACGTGATCGGCGTCAAGCGAGCCGATAAGCCACTTCCACTCAAAGCCGAGACCGTTATTGCTGCTGGCGACGTCGTTTCCCTTTACGGAACGGATCAGGATTTGCAGCGCGTTGCCAGCTCTATCGGGCCGGTTATCGTTGTCAGCGACAAGACGGATTTTGTCTTCCATGGTCTTGGAATTGCTGTCGGTCTTTTGATCGGTCTCGCTGTCATTCGTCTGGGCTCCATTCCGTTGACGCTCGGAAGCGGGGGCGGGGCCCTTTTGTCAGGTCTGCTGTTCGGCTGGTATCGCAGCCGCAACATGGCTATCGGCAATATGCCAACCGCAGCTTCGACGCTTCTCCGCGATCTCGGTCTTGCCGGTTTCGTGGCCGTTGTTGGTCTCCAGTCGGGGCTACAGGCCGTTCAGACGATCGTCAGCAGCGGTCTGTCTATTTTCCTGATCGGCATTGTTGTAACCATTCTCCCGCTCATCATCACCATGCTGTTTGGCCGCTATGTTCTCAAATACGACAACGTAGCCGTCTTTGCCGGTGCGCTGTCCGGTTCGCGCAGCGCAAACCCGGCTTTTGGCGAGATATTGGACAAAGCCGGTAACTCGATACCAACCACCCCTTTCGCAATCACCTATGCACTTGCCAACGTGTTCCTGACCTTGCTCGGGCCACTGGTAGTCGCGTTTTCCTGAGGAATAGATCATGGCGAAGAATGAATATAGCAAATATGCCAAGCTGAGCCCGTTTGAGCTGAAGGATGCCCTTATCGAACTCGCCTCCAGCAAAGCAAACCATGCCATGCTCAATGCCGGTCGCGGCAATCCGAACTTCCTGGCCACTATACCGCGCCGGGCATTTCTGCGTCTGGGCCTGTTTGCCGTTGCAGAAGCGGAATTGTCTTATTCCTATCTCTCAACGGGTGTCGGTGGACTTCCGAAAATTGAAGGCATTGAAGGCCGGTTCCAGCGTTTTATTTCCGACAATAGCGATCAGCCCGGTGTTCAGTTCCTCGGACGTTCGCTTTCCTACGTGCGCGATCAGCTCGGGCTTTCGCCGTCCGAATATCTGCACGAAATGGTGGAGGGCATTCTCGGTTGTAACTATCCGGTTCCGCCGCGCATGCTGAAAATCAGCGAAGAGATTGTGAAGCACTATCTCGTCCGGGAAATGATCGGTGGCTATATGAGCTCCGATAAGGTCGATCTGTTTGCAGTTGAAGGCGGAACCGCCGCCATGACCTATATTTTCGATACGCTAAAGCAGAACAAGATTCTTGCCGAAGGCGATACGGTTGCCATCGGCATGCCCGCTTTCACGCCCTATATCGAAATCCCGGAACTGAATAATTATCGGCTCAAAGAGGTGCATATCAATGCGGACCCTAAACAGGGTTGGCAATATCCAGAGGCCGAGCTGAACAAGCTGCTCGATAAATCGGTCAAGGTGTTTTTCCTGATCAATCCGAGCAACCCGCCATCGGTGAAGGTGGATCAACGCGGGCTGGACCAGATCGCCAAAATCGTCAAGGAAAAGCGCCCCGATCTCATCATCCTGACCGATGATGTTTACGGGACATTCGCTGACGATTTCAAATCGATCTTCGCAATATGCCCGTACAACACGATGCTCGTTTATTCGTTCTCGAAATATTTTGGTGCGACCGGCTGGCGTCTGGGGGCAATCGCCATGCAGAAGGACAATGTTCTGGATGCAAAGCTGAAGGACTTGTCGGGTTCGGCGAAAAAGGAACTGGACCAGCGTTATTCGTCGCTGGTGCCCAATGTTTCAAAGCTGAAATTCATTGACCGTCTTGTCGCGGATAGCCGCACCGTCGCTCTCAACCACACTGCGGGTCTTTCCACGCCGCAGCAGGTCCAGATGGTGCTGTTCTCCCTGTTCGGTCTGATGGATGAAAAGGATGCCTATAAGGCCGAACTGAAGAAGCTCATCCGTAATCGTGAGGCAGCACTGTATCGCGAACTGGGCCTGTCGCCGCAAACCGATAGCAATGAGGTCGATTACTACACCTTGCTCGATCTGGAAGACATTGCGCGTCGTCTCTATGGAGACGAGTTTGCTGCCTGGGTGAAGAAGAACATATCGCCGACCGAGCTGTTGTTCCGGATTGCTGATGAAACCGGCATCGTTCTCTTGCCGGGTACTGGCTTTGGCACGCAGCAACCGGCTGGCCGCGCATCGCTCGCCAATCTCAACGAGTATGAATATGCAGCCATCGGGCGCGCATTGCGGACGATGGCTGACGAAGTCTATCAAAAGGAATTCAAATCCAAGAAATGATCAGGTGCGGCTTGGCCTTGAGCCAACGCTGCCTTTTGAAACCAAAACGCCGGTCTGTTTCACGCAGATCGGCGTTTTCATGAGGCGTCTTAAACTTATCATACAAATTACAACGAAATAGACGATAACACTGATAACTCGTATCACCTGACTTGTGAGCGCTCTGCGGGCCTGCTACCACAGGATTACGGAAAACAATGTGCAGGACCGCGATGATGACAACAAGAAGCAATGAAACATCCGCCCGTCCTGCGGGCAATCTCGTTGTCAAAGTCAGTGGCGAGCTAAAAAAACTGATCCAGTCCGGTGAGTTCAAGCCGGGAATGAAACTGCCCAGCGAAGCAAAGCTGACGGAAGCCTATGGGGTTAGCCGCACGGTTATTCGCGAGGCGGTGGCCGCCCTGCGTGCCGACGGGCTCGTCGAGGCCCGACAGGGAGCCGGGGTTTTTGTGCTTGAGGCGCAATCCGCTGAAGCTCTGCCATTTCACAACCTCGATTATGACCGGGTTTCATCGGTTATTGAGCTGCTTGAGCTGCGCACAGGCGTAGAAGTAGAGGCTGCAGGACTTGCAGCGCTGCGTCGCTCTCCCCAGCAGGAAGAGGCTATCATCAATTGCCATCGGCAAGTACTCACTTGCCTGGAAGCTGGGCTCCCGACAGCGGAGGCGGATTTCGCATTGCATCTGGCGATTGCTGACGCGGCCAACAATCCTCGCTTTCGCGAGTTTCTGACGATGATCGGTAGCGGTGTTATTCCGCGTGCGGCTTTACAGTCCCAGTCAGATACGAATTCAGCCGATTATATCGCGCGTATTCATGATGAGCATTCCCAGATCATCGAGGCCATTTCCAATGGTGATGAAGAGGCTGCACGGTCGGCAATGAGGCGGCATTTGAAGGGAAGCCAGATGCGATACCGCAGCATTCTCAGACAAGTTCGCTCTAACTTATAATATAAGTTGTTGACATATAATATCTGAATGCGCTAGGTCATATGCAGACATCAAAAAAGGGGTCAACATATGGAACCGCAGCAGATCAAGGAAAAGCTTGGAGCAGGATTGCTCTCCTTCCCGGTAACGCATTTCGATGCCGAGGGGCAGTTTGCGCCGGAAAGCTATAAAGCCCATGTAGAATGGCTTTCGGGCTTCGATGCACCGGTATTGTTCGCCGCCGGTGGCACCGGCGAGTTCTTTTCTCTGCGTCCGAGTGAAATTCCGGCCATCGTGTCTGCGGCAAAGGAGGCCGTTGGCAACAGCGGCACAGCGATTGTTTCGGGCTGTGGCTATGGGACGGAAATGGCGATTGAAATTGCCAAGTCGGCTGAAAAGGCTGGAGCGGACGGCATATTGCTTCTGCCACATTATCTGATCGATGCGCCTCAGCAGGGTCTCTACGAACATGTCAAGCGCATCTGCCAGTCGATTGGCATCGGCGTCATGGTCTATAATCGTGATAATGCCGTTCTTCAGGCCGACACGCTGGCTCGCTTGTGTGATGAGTGCCCCAATCTTGTCGGTTTCAAGGATGGTGTGGGTGATATCGGGCTCGTTCGCCAGATTACGGCCAAGATGGGGGATCGCCTGACCTATCTGGGCGGGATGCCGACGGCGGAACTCTTCGCCGAAGCCTATCTGGGCGCCGGGTTCACGACCTATTCTTCAGCCGTTTTCAACTTTGTTCCTGGTCTGGCGGTGGAGTTCTATCGTGCGCTGAGGGCGGGTGAACGCGCCACATGTGAGCGGATTCTCAACGAGTTCTTCTATCCGTTCATGGCAATTCGCAACCGCCAGAAGGGTTATGCCGTGGCAGCCATCAAGGCAGGCGTGCGTCTTCAGGGCTTCAAGGCCGGGAAGGTTCGTTCTCCGCTTTGCGATCTGACGAGAGAGGAAGAAGGCCTTCTCGAAGCTCTCATCGGTAAGTACAGCCGCAAACAGGCGGCTTGAGCGATAAAAAGGAAAAACCGCGGGTCCAGCCCCGCGGTTTCTTTATATGATGCAATAAAGGCCGCGTTTATAGTGACGCGGCCATTTTTTTCAGGCGTTCACAGGCCTTGGTCAGTTCTGCTTCAGAAGCGGCAATGGACAAGCGGATGAAGCCGGGCGCGCCAAAAGCGATACCAGGT
This sequence comes from Brucella sp. 22210, assembly GCF_052045675.1. NCBI lineage: Bacteria > Pseudomonadati > Pseudomonadota > Alphaproteobacteria > Hyphomicrobiales > Brucellaceae > Brucella > Brucella sp. 22210. Next base: position 107,628 of record NZ_JBQEPD010000006.1, on the reverse strand, counting down.
ACGCTGGATACGCCAAAATCATTGAGCAGATATCCCGCAACATCAGTGTCGCTTTCTAACGTCGCGCCTGTGGGGGTCGTCTTGCCAATCAGTCTGCTGACACCGACGAACGCATAAAACGCGCCGTCCGGCTGGCGGAAGTCAATATTGGGTATTTCAGACAGATGGGTTGTGACAAGCTCGGCGCGACGGCGAAACGTCTGGGCTGCTTCCTGCACGAAACTCTGGTCGCCATCGAGTGCGGCTTTTGCGGCCGCCTGCGCAATGCTGCAAACGGATGTGACGCTTTGCGACTGCATCTTGTTGATCGCTGCAATGAGCGCCTTTGGACCTGCTGCATAGCCAACTCGCCAGCCCGTCATCGCGTAGGCTTTTGAGACACCGTTGACGATGAGAGTTCGTTCCCGCAATTGCGAGCAGACGCTGCCGAAGGAAACGAAGGGATGGTCGCGTAGCAAGATGTGCTCGTAAATCTCATCGGAAAGGATGAGAATACCAGGGTGTTTTTCCAGCGCTGTCGCGAGCGCCTGATATTCCGCAGCGCTGTAGATCGCGCCGGTGGGATTGGATGGTGAGTTCAGCATCAGCCAGCGCGTGCGTGGTGTGATGGCCTTTTCCAGTAGTTGGACCGTCAGTTTGAAATCATCTTGTGGTCCGCATTCAACATAGACCGGCGTGCCGCCATGCAAGGAAACGATATCGCCATAAGAAACCCAGCAAGGTGTGGGGATAACCACTTCGTCGCCCGGTTCTAGGGTGGCGAGGAAAGCATCGAACAAGATCTGTTTCGCGCCATTGGCAACGGTCAGTTCTTCCGGTGAAAAATCGAGATCATTGTCACGCTTGAACTTGCCGATAATCGCGGCGCGAAGCGCTTCGGTTCCAGCTGCTGCTCCGTAACGAACACCGCCAGCTTTGACTGCTGTGCAGGCAGCATCCAGAACATGGTGCGGCGGCTCAAAATCCGGCTCGCCCAGCGACAGATCGATAATGTCTCGCCCCTCGGCACGCAGCTTTTTGGCGGCCATCGAAACAGCCATGCTCGGCGATGACTGGATGCCCGCCGATCTTCTATTTTCATATTGCATTGGAATGCTCTTGTTTGTGGATCGGGAAAAAGGAGAAGCCGCCCTAACGGCGGCTTCTGACAGGATCTGGTGGTCAACCATTCACGACATAATCGAATTCTCTGTCGCGCTGTTTGGCATCCGGGCACCGTTCATCCGCAGCGCCATAGCCGCCGCCGCCCGGCAATTGCAGGATCAGCCTGCGTCCTGCTGGGACATGCTGACGGCCCTTGGCGTTGAGCACCGAACCATCATCGAGCAGGACCGCGCCCGGCGCGCCGTTCTCGCCACCTTCACGCCCGCGCGGCGGGTGTTTGATGCGATCGAACATGGCATTGAAGTAGATCTCATGTCCGTCAGTCGGCGCAATCTCGACAACCTGACCAAGCCCGCCTCGGAATTTTCCGGCGCCGCCGGAACCATCGCGCAATTCCTTGCGCCAGAAAATAACCGGGCCGACATGTTCCGTCGCCTCGATGGACATTGAATGAACACCACTTGGAAAGGCGGTGGCGCTCAGCCCGTCGAGATGGGACCGGGCACCGGCTCCACCGCTGTTGAACAGAAGAACCTCGGCACGCTGGCCTCCATCTTTTGGGGCCTTTTCGCCGGAAAGCGGACGCGCACTAACATGAAGGTTCCAAAGCGCGCCTGAGCCTTCCGCCGGTACTCGACCGGGCAGCAACTTATGGACAGCACCAAGCACTGCATCGGGCACCAGATGGCCGAGCACGTGGCGGACCGAAACGGGGGCAGGGTGCTGCGCGTTCAAGATGCAATCTTTCGGCGCAATCACCTTGAAGGGGAGAAGCGATGCGTGATTGTTTGGGATTTCCGGCGCAATTGAGCATTTCAGGCCGTAACAGGCATAGGCAGCTGAATAAATCAGCGGACAATTGATGCCTTTAGGGCTAGGCGCAGATGTGCCGTTGAAGTCCGCAAGTATGTGATCGGCATGGACATCGATCCGCACCGCGATATCGATAGGATCGCCGTAACCGTCAACCCGCATCACGTTGGAATAAGTGCCGTGCGGCAATGCCGCCAGCTTCTCAAGCGTCGCGTCATAGCTACGTTTGAAGATAAATTCGGCCAGCTCTTCCAGATCGTCGAGTCGGAACTCATCCATCATGTCCATCAGACGGCGATGACCGATTTCGTTGCAGGCGGCGAGGGAATAGACGTCGCCGACGACCTGATGGCTTTCGCGAACATTGTTGCGCAAAATGTTCACGAGATCTTTGTTGACCACCCCGCGTTCAGCGAATTTCATGATCGGCACAAAGATGCCTTCTTCATAAACTTCGTTTGCATCGGGGCCAAAGCCACGTCCGCCCACATCCACCACATGGGCGGTGCAAGCGAAGAAGCCTGTCAGCGCGCCATCGCGAAAGCTTGGCGAGACGACGGTAAAATCGTGCAGGTGACCGGTGCCTTTCCATGGATCGTTGGTGATGTAGACATCACCTTCGAAGATATTCTCCCGCCCTATATCGTTGATGAAATGGCCAACGGCTTCCGCCATCGCATTCACATGGCCGGGCGTGCCGGTCACGGCTTGCGCGATCATCTGTCCGGCGCGATTGAACACGCCAGCTGAAAGATCGCCGGATTCACGCACACTGGTGCTGAAGGCTGTACGAATGAGCGTTACGGCCTGTTCTTCGACGACCGAGATCAGGCGGTTCCACATGATTTGCATGTGGACATCGGAAATTGGTTTCACTGACATGGGTAAACTCCTTCAGGCAGCCTTGGCGCGCAGCAACAGGCAACCATCGGTCTGCATGATTGCTTCGCGGCTTGAGGTCACGATGGTCGATGTCTCGCGTTCCGTGATGACCGCTGGCCCGGCGATCCAGTCACCCGGTTTCATATCGCTGCGATCAACCACGCTTGCATCCAGGAAACGCTCTTCGAGAACGTCGAACACCTTGCGCTGGCCGGATACTGTTGCGGTTGATTGTTTCGTCACAGGTTTGGCAGGGGTTGGTGCGGCGGCATCTGCGCTGGCGCGCAGCGACCAGCTGACAATTTCGACATCCAGCCCATCGATCACGCGACCGAAGAAGCGCTCGTAGCACTCATCGAAAAGCGAGCTGAAAAGTGAGGCATCCGCTTGGGTATAATCACGAACTTCGATGGTGACCGGCACTTCCCATCCCTGACCGACATAGCGCATATAAGCGGTGCATTCGAGCGAAGGATTGGCATTGGGTGCGCCCGAGCGCACGAAGGAGGTTGCTTCCTGCACCAGCTCGGCAATCAAAGTATTGATCGCATTGGCGTCGAAGCGGCTGATGCGGCTATAAGCGCTGCGGACCGATTCAAAACCAAAAGGCGCACGCAGGAAGCCGATTGCAGAGCCGACACCGGCACCAGGCGGGATCAGCAGATCGTTGACACCAAGCTTTTCGCAAAGCCGCGCGGCATGAACAGGAGCCGCGCCGCCAAAGGCGATCATGGTGAACTCGGAAAGCTCCTTGCCATTTTCCACCGCATGCATACGCGCGGCGTTGCTCATGTTTTCATCGACAACTTCGCTAAGACCATAAGCCGAGGTTGCGATATCTGAACCCAGCTTGCTGCCAATATCTGCATCCATGGCGCTTTCGGATGCCGACCGCGACAGTTTCATAGATCCACCAGCAAAGCTGTCGGGATCAAGGCGACCAAGGATGACATCGGCGTCGGTCACGGTTGGGTTGACCCCGCCCCGATCATAGCAAGCCGGTCCCGGTTCCGAACCTGCGCTATGAGGACCGACGCGGATTTGACGCATGGAATCGACGGTTGCAATTGAACCGCCGCCCGCGCCAATCTCGACCATCTCGATGACCGGGATGGAGATCGGCATGCCGCTGCCCTTCTTGAAGCGATAGGTACGCGCCACTTCGAAGGTCTTCGACGTTTTCGGTGTCTGCTGTTCAATCAGGCAGATTTTTGCGGTGGTGCCGCCCATGTCGTAGGATACGACCTGATCGAGTTTGTGGTTGGCTGCAATGTGGGCCGCGAAAATCGCGCCGCCAGCCGGTCCGGATTCAAGCAAGCGAACGGGAAACTCAATTGCACTGTCGACGCTGATAATGCCGCCGCCCGAGTGGATCATAAAGACCGGTGCAACAAGCCCTTCATCGTGAAGACGACCAACCAGTCGATTGAGATAGGATGCCATCAACGGTTTGACATAGGCATTGGCGCAGACGGTATTGAAGCGCTGAAACTCGCGCATTTGCGGCGAGACTTCCGATGAAATCGAGACGGACAGATCAGGCTTCCTGGCCAGCAGTCGGTCACGGAAACGACGCTCATGTTCACCATTGAGGTAGGAGTGGATGAAGCCGACAGCAACGCTCTCATAGCCCTGCGCAATGATGCGATCGCAAAGCGCTTCCATCTCGCTCTCATCCAGAGGCTTGAGCACTTCGCCGCTTGCTCCCATGCGCTCATCAAGGACGAAACGGTCGCTACGGTCGACCAACGGGGCCGGGAGGACAATATCAAGATCATATTGCTCGAAGCGGCTTTCGGTGCGCATTTCGATCACGTCGCGAAAGCCTTTGGTCGTGACGAGCGCCGTTTTTGCACCGCGACGCTCGATCAGGGCGTTTGTCGCAAGAGTGGTGCCATGGATCACCGTATCGATCTGGTTCAGCGCTATCCCGGCCTTTTCCGCAACCTCGCGAATGGCTTTGACAATCGCATTTTCAGGGAACGCGTAATCGGTCAGAACCTTGGTTGAGTGCAGTGTCGAACCAACCTCCATCGCCACATCGGTGAAGGTTCCGCCAATGTCGACGCCAACCCTGATCAGTTTGCCATCTATCGTCATGTCTTGCCTAACTCCCAAGATCAGATTCTATGCGTTAAGTGCGGGGCCGGGCTGGAAGGCCACGGTTCAGGCACGTGTTTCCTCGTTCCGGCAGGCGGTGCCTGCCGGTTCATAAGTGTTGTTTTGTGGTGTCTCGGCTAACTCGGAACGTTCAGACGTTCACCAGTCAGTCTGTGGTTAATTCTTGCCGGTGAAGTCCACTCCATCAAGGGTGGTCGGCAACTTTGCGCGCTCCACACCAATCCACTTTTTGTAAAGACCGTCGAGTGAACCGTCCGCCGTATGGCGCGTGACAAAATCATTCAGATAGTCGAGCATTTCCTGATCGCCCTTGCGCACCGCCATTGCCTGGAAATTGTCTGCGACCTTGTATTTGCGACCGTAGTTGCCGCTGTTGCCGGTCTTGTCGATCACCAGCCCATAGGTCACGCTCCCCAGAATTGCGTCAACCTGACCCGACAGGAGCGCCTGAACGGTGGTCGCATCGTCATCGAAGCGCTTAATCTGCGTGTTGGCTGGAGCGACTTTCTTCAGGACCGGTTCGAAAACGCTGCCGCGATTGACGCCGATGATGTATTTGCCCAGATCGTCATTGCCCTTGATATCAACGTCGTTCTTACCCCAGACAGTGATGTCGTTGGAGGAATAGGGAATGGCGAATTGAATGACCTTGGCACGCTCTGGCGTGATGGTCATGGATGGAACGAGAAAATCGACCATGCCATTGGTGAGAAGCGGAATACGGTTCTGACCGGTAATGCGCTCGAACTTGATCTGAACGCCCAGTTCCTTGGCGATCAGGTCAGCAACATCGACGTCATAGCCTCCATTTTTGCCGTTCTCGTCGATAAAGCCCCATGGAAACTGGTCCATCTGCACACCGATGGTAACGGTGCCCTTGGCCTTGATTTCCTCGGGCGTAGCGGCGCCAGCTGCTGTGGCGATGCACACGGATGCGAGCAGACCGAACGCGAAGCCGAGCGAAGCCTTGGAACGAGCGAAACTTGAATTGAACATGTTCTTACCTCTGGTTGTTTTATTGTTATTCAACGGGACGCATTCAGGCGCTTTTCGATACGGGCGCTGTAATAGGTGAGCGGAATGCAGATCACGAAGTAGACAAGGCCGACAGCGCCGTAGACTTTGAGCGGCTCGAAGGTGATGTTGGCCATCAGCTGACCCGAGCGTGTGAGTTCGGTCAGGCCGAGCAGAGCCGCAAGGGCGGTGCCCTTGATCAGATTGACGAGAAAGCCAATCGTTGCGGGCAGGCCGATGCGAAAGGCTTGGGGAAGCACTACATCCGACATGCGGCGGACATAGCCGATACCAAGCGCGCGGGCCGCTTCATCCTGCCCTGCCGATACAGCCTCGATGCTGCCCCGCCAGATTTCACCAAGAAATGCACTGGTATGGAGCGAAAGACCGATAATGAGCGCGACCCAGACATCGACACGAATGCCGAGCAACGGCAGGCCGAAATAGACGAAGAAAAGCTGGATCAGCAGTGGTGTGCCCTGAAAGATCTGGATATATGTCGCCATGAAATAGCGAAGCCATTTCTTGTTGCTGGTGCGTCCAAGGGCTACGATGAGACCACAGGCACCACCGAAGACGAAGGCGAGGAGCGACAGGATTACTGTCCAGCGAGCCCCTTCAAGAATGAACAGGAATTCTGCAAAGCCGAAACTGCGTATCATCGGTCTGCCTCACTTCGTCGGATAGGAAAAGTAAGTTCTGCCAATGAGTTGGAGAACAATGGAAAAGAACTGCGAAAGCGCGAGATAGATAACGCCGAGTGCGAAATAGACTTCGAAGCTGCGGAATGTCTCGGAATCGATCATTTGACCGACATAGGTGAGTTCTTCCGCGGAAACTGAAGCCACCAGGCTGGAATTGAGCATCATCAAAATGAACTGGCTGCAAAGCGCTGGGTAAACCGCGCGAATGGCCGGTCGGAAGATGATGAAGCGATAGACGTCGATTGTGTGCAGACCAAGCGCCCGTCCTGCTTCCACCTGCCCCTTCTTGATGGACTCCACCCCGCCGCGCACGATTTCGGCAGCATAAGCCGCGCAATTGAGCGTCATGGCGAGAATAGCCGCCTGTGTGGCTGTCAAGGTGACGCCAAGAGATGGCATTCCGAAGAAGATGAAAAATACCTGCACCAGAAACGGCGTGTTGCGGATCAATTCGATATAGGCAAATGCCACCCGGGATACGGTTCGTATCGAGCTCATGCGCATCATCATGAAGACAATGCCGAGCATCAGCCCAAGCGCCATCGAGATGGAGGATATCTTTAGGGTTTGTAATGCACCGCTGAGCAGCAGTGGCCAGGCCGCCAGAACCGGCCCCATGTCGAAACTATATTGCATTGGCAAGCTCCCGTTATTTCGTCTGGTTCCCCTTTGTGGTTAGTGGTTGAGGATCTGACCCAGAAATGCCTTGGCGCGTTCGTGCTTGGGATTGCCGAAAAACTCTGTGGGAGGGGCGCTTTCGATAATCTCGCCGCGATCCATGAAGATGACACGGTGCGCAACGGCGCGCGCAAAACCCATTTCATGTGTTACGCAGATCATCGTGATACCGTCGTCCGCAAGCGAGATCATGGTATCGAGAACTTCTTTCACCATTTCAGGATCAAGCGCCGATGTGGGTTCATCGAACAACATGATCTTTGGCCCCATGCAAAGCGCGCGAGCAATGGCCACACGTTGCTGCTGACCTCCGGAAAGCTGGGCTGGATATTTGTTGGCCTGTTCGGCGATATGCACCCGCTTGAGGAAATGCATGGCTTTTTCTTTGGCCTCGGCTGTTGAAGCCTTATGCACGCGGCGCGGCGCCAGCATACAGTTTTCGAGTACGGTCATATGGGGGAAAAGGTTGAACTGTTGAAACACCATGCCGACATCGCGCCGGATATGATCGACATTAGCCCCTTTGTTGCCTAGTCGTGTTCCATTCACATCGATGGTGCCGTCCTGAATCTCTTCAAGATGATTGATACAGCGAATAAGCGTTGATTTACCCGAACCGGAGGGGCCGCACAGAACGATATGTTCGCCCCGCTTCACGTGTAAATCCACATTCTTGAGTACGTGAAGCTGGCCATACCATTTATTGACCGCGCTCATCGTGATGGCTTGTTCAGACATCTATCTCTCGCTTCGTATGTGTAGGCAGAACGGAAATCGCCCGCTCAGGGCTGAACTTCAAAAATGGCGTCGACTTCGACAGCAAATCCCCGCGGCAGAGAGCCTGCTCCCAATGCCGTGCGGGCATGTCGGCCTTTCTCGCCGAAAACTTCGACCAGAAGATCGGAGGCGCCATCGATAACGGCGGGATGGTCTTTGAAGCTGGGCACAGCATTTACAAAGCCGCGCACTTGCAAACAGGCTGAAATGCGGTCGAGATCGCCATCAACGGCCATTGAGGCGCGTGCCAGAAGATTGAGAGCGCAGACACGCGCTGCCTGATAGGCTTCCGCTATATCCATAGTGTCGCCGACGAGGCCCAGATAACGGTCAACACCGTCGACGCGCGGCACCTGTCCGGAAATGTAGAGTGTGCTTCCACTCAACCGAAACGGAACATAGGTTCCGCTCGGGGCTGTCACACTGGGCAGGGCAAGGCCCAACTCCGCCAGTCTGGAAGAAACGATTCCCATCTCGAATTCCCCTGTTTTTGTTCGCCTGTTCTGCAATTGCTGTAGCATGGAACTACCTGCAGCTGCATAGTGATAATATCACATAGCGTCTTGTTGTGATGTTAGGTTTGCTGAAATAATATCACTTGTCAAGAATGAATCTCAGGCGTCTATTTTGGTGAGAAAGTGATTGAGATTAGGCGTTATGCTATATAAAACAGCAAGTTGAACAATAGTTGAGCGAATTCAGAGGGTTGTGTCGCCTAAACTGAATATCTACTTTTGTCGGCGCATTTTGTTCCAATAGTACCTGTTTGGCGCTCTGCGGGGTGTCAGATTGGTTGGCAAAGCGGTGCGTGATTTTAAGAGATAATATCACATATATAATGATAGTATCTTGTCTTGAGCGTGCTAACCGCGTATCACCATGGAAAGACAATATTTTCCACCGGGATAGGCTCATATTGAAAACACTGACTGCGCGAACGATTGAGAGCCTCAAGACACTGATCGGCGACGGTACGCTTCAGGTCGGCGACAAGTTGCCGACCCTTGCCGAACTTGGGGACAAGCTTGGTGTCAGCCGCACGGTTATCCGGGAAGCTGTGGCGGCTCTACGCTCAGACGGATTGTTGGAAGCAAAGCATGGGGTCGGAATATTCATTCGCGATCCCGGAAAGGCAGTGCCTCCCGCCTCAGACGATTCCATGCTGGAGCCGTTGGCGCGGCTTTCGCTTCCATTCATGGATTTGCTTGAGTTGCGTATGGCTTTTGAAGTCCATGCCGCCGGATTGGCCGCGCAGCGCCGGTCATGGGCGCAGGAAGCAAACATGTGGGATGCGCTGAAGCAGTTCGAAGCTACTATTGAAAATGAAGAAGCGCTGGATGAACTGGACTTCATTTTCCACCGGTCCATATCAGAGGCAACCAATAATCTGGCGTTTATCGAGTTTTTCAGCGTCATGAGCCTGAAGATACTGCCACAGCCAGCATTTTCGCGGGATTTGAACCCCTCGCTTATTACGCCAGATTATATCCAGAACACGGTCATCGAGCATCGCGCCATTTGTGAAGCGATCAGCGCCGGAAATGCCGAGCAGGCACGTGAAGCGATGCAGGCGCACCTCAATCGCAGCCATCAACGCTATCGCGGGTTCAACGGCGCTTTCGGATCGCCGTTGAGTAATATTGTGGATAGCTGAAACCTATTCAGTAAGCGCTATCGACTGACGGACTATGGCCGCTACCTTCAACATTCGGGCGGTGAGGGCGGTACGACTGGCTGTTCGAAAGTGCGCTGCAACCGACCCCAGCCCGGATCGTGCATGTGGGCGTCCAGCCCGGCTCTTGCGACCAGCGCACGCGCCTCTGCTTCACCGAAGGCAAGCGCCTCGTGCATATCGGCAGTTAGGACCACGCCGTCCTGCATGATAATCTTGCCATCCACGATGACGGTGTCCACATCGCTGCCAAGAACCTGATGAACCAGCCGATGGACCGGCATCCAGTTGGGTGTCAGATGCGGTTTGCGCATATCGATGATCGCGATATCCGCTTTCTTGCCGGTTTCAAGAGAACCGATCTCATGATCCATACCAATGGCACGCGCCGCGTCGATGGTGATCATCTCGAATACCTTGCCGGGCGGCAGAAGGTATCGGTCGTGATTGTGCAATATATGCTGGGTTGATTGCGCGATCCGCGCGACTTGCAACATATCGAAATGGCGGCTCGGCGCTGCGCCGTCGGATGTAATAGCGACAGGCACGCCCCGCGCAAGCATCTGCATAATCGGCGTGGAACGTCCGGGTGGCGCATGGGTGACGTGGGTGCCCGTTTCGGCGAGGATATCTATTTCCTCATGAGAGATGCCCCAGCAATGCTGCAAATGCACATCAGGACCCAGCAGCGCGTTTTCCTTGTCTTGATACGCCATCCGAATTTGTCCGGCAAAGGCATCAGAATGGATGCGCACGCCCCATTTGCGCGCCGTTTCGCGAATGCGACGCGCCTGCATCCGGTCGTTCTCCGTCAGATTGACCGCGAAATCCGGTGTGGAAGCGTTTGACGGTTCGACAGAGGGGACGATTGTAAAAGGCGTCAGAAAAACCTTGATGCGGCCGCCGGCTGTTCCGTTAAGGCTTTCGATGGTGGCTTCAGCACCCTCAATCATTTCTTCGAATGAAACAGCGTGACGCACAGGCTTGCCGCTTTCCCATCGCGTTACCGATTGCGGCCAGGGCAGTCCAGCTGGGCCGACACAGATGATCTCGCGCAGACCGAGTTCCGCATAGGCGCGCGCGTGATTGGCTGCAAAGACCGGATCGTCGCTGCGCGGCATGGAGGTGATGATGTTGGCCGAGGTTGTGACACCAGCGCATAGCCGCTCCAGGCCGGAAACGAGGCCATCGGCGTACCAGTAGTCGCGGGTTACATAATGATAATAGGTTGGCGTGACGATCCGCATCCAAAGCGAATTGGTGTCGGCCGCAATGCTGCGGATCAGCGCGTGACCGGCATGGCCGTGCGCGTCGATGAGGCCCGGAATAAGCATCTTGCCACGACAGTCGATTGTCTTCTTGTCAACATGGCGCGGAGCGAGGTCCTGCGATGTGCCAATATCGACAATTCTGTCGTTCTCGATTGCCACAGCTCCATCTTCTATGATCCGCCGTGTTTTATCGACTGTCACGACAGTCCCGTGAAGCAGCAGCAATCCAGTCATATCTTCCCCTTTATTTATGTCCATGACGACAGCATTTGACACTGTGTGGCCTCATATCGATGTGTCGATGTTTTTGAACTTAATTGGCGACAATATCGTTGACAATAAAAGAATGGGTTAAGATACTGCAACGAAATTCAATCCAACAATCTTATCGTTATGGATGAGGGAAAAAGCATGTCGCGTTTAAATAGGTTTTTTATATCGGCCCTGACGGCAGCTGCCATTGCGGCGCCGGCGCTGGCCAGTTCTGCCGACGCGGCTACGTTACGTTGGGGCAGTCGTGCGGATATCTACTCGCTCGATCCTGATTCCGTCCCATCCACATCCAATCTGGCTTTCCTGAACCACATTTATGAGGGTCTGATCCGTTACGGCCCGAACTTCGAGATCGAGCCCGCGCTGGCTACCGAATGGAAGCTGGTCGATAACAAGTTCTGGCGTTTTACCCTTCGCAAGGGCGTGAAGTTCCACAATGGCGCAGAGTTTACGGCTGATGACGTTGTGGCCTCGATGAACCGTGTTTCCGACCCGACATCACCTCTGCGCGGCAATATTCCGCTCTATGTCGGCGTCAAGAAGGTGGACGATTCCACTGTCGATATCGAGGTTTCGGCACCGTCGGCGCTGTTCCTCAACGACATGACCAATATTTTCATGTTCAACGCGAAGTGGCTGAAGGACAATAACGCCGAAAAGCCGACCGATATCGCGTCCAAGACCGAGAATTATGCAACGCATAACACCAATGGTACGGGCCCGTTCAAGCTCGACAGCCGCGTTCCCGATTCAAAGACGGTTCTGATCGTCAATGATCAATGGTGGGACCAGAAAAAGCACAATCTGGATCGCATCGAATACATTCCGATTTCCTCGGCCGCNCGGCGCTTCTTTCCAATGAAATTGATCTGGTCGATTCCGCACCCATTCAGGATATTCCTCGTCTGGAATCGACGCCGGGCATCAAGGTCGACAAACGCACTGAACTGCGTACGGTGTTTATCGGCTTTAACGGCAAGGAAAAGCTTGAGGATGGGCGTCCGAACCCGTTCCTGGATGTCCGCGTGCGTCAGGCCGTCGAGGCAAGTATCGATCGTGATCTCATCAACAAGAAAATCATGCGCGGTCTGGCGCGGCCTTCCGGTTCTCTGATTGCGCCGGAAATCGCAGGCTATTCGAAAGCGCTCGACACTTATCAGCCAGCCGATCCCAAGCTCGCCCAAAAGCTGCTTGAAGAAGCTGGCCAGAAAGGCCTGACTTTCAACTATCTTTGCATGAATGATGAGAGCATCAACGAGGAAGATATCTGCTCGGGCATCGCCAATATGATGAAACGCGGCGGTTTCGAACCGAGCATCGATATGGGGCCACGTGCCGTTCAGCAGCCTAAGCGCACCAATGGCAAGGCTGATATGTTCAATCTGAGCTGGGCCAATGAGCCGACGCTCGATGCCTATTCGTTGCTTTCGCAGGTGCTTTCTACGCGCAGTGGTTCCACCGGCGTATCCAACTATGGTGGCTGGTCTTATCCTGAACTCGATGAGCTGATGAAAAAAGCGGCGCAGGAGCCGGATACGGCGAAGCGTTTGGCGCTGGAAGAACAGGCGCTGAAAGTTGCCAAGGACAAGGCAATTCTGATCCCGATTCATCAGCAGCCCATCGCTTGGGGCATGCTGGACAAGGTCAAGAGCGTGGATTTCCGGGCCGATAACAAGCCGCGTCATTGGCATACGCAAATGGCCGAGTAAGGCCAGCAAAGCGAAAATAGAAAAGCGCTTCACCTTGGTGAGGCGCTTTTTTTATGTGGTGCACACTCTGGAGATGCGACAATGCTCATTCAAAAGCCGCACTTTGATTGTTGCCCAGAAATGTGGCAGCACCTGACCAATTGTAGAGCATAGTTGTCGACAAATAGGTTATTAAAACTCAAAAAATTGTCTACAATTACGTTGACAACTTTATATCGACTGGCAATACTCCCTTTCGTGATCTGGGAGGCAGGTCACCTCAAAAGGGAGAAATCAGTATTACCCGCCTTCATGGCGTGAGCAGACACTGAAACGCAGCACCGAAACGGATGCGGCGATGCATGAAAACAGACCTCCAAAAAAGGAGGCGCAAATTTCCAGAAGCGGAGCAAAATCTATGTTAAGAAAACTTGGCCTTGCGGCCACAATGCTGGCTGGGCTGACTTTGACTGGCCACGCCGAAACGCTCAAATGGGGCGCTGCGCGCGATATCTATTCGCTTGATCCCTATTCTTATGGCGACAGCTATACACTGTCCTTCCTCAATCACATCTATGAAGGCCTCGTGCGCTACGACGCCGAGCTGAAGATCGAGCCTGCCCTTGCTGAATCCTGGGAAAATGTTTCCGAGACGGTTTGGCGTTTTCATCTGCGCAAGGGCGTCAAGTTTCATGATGGCGCTGATTTCAATGCCGACGATGTGCTCGCTTCGCTGAAGCGCGTGAGCGATCCGGTTTCGCCGCTGCGTGGTAATTTGCCTGCCTACAAGTCCTCCAAGAAAGTGGACGACTACACAATTGATATCGAGTTGAGCGGCCCCTATCCACTGCTCCTCAACGACCTCACCAATATTCACATCTTCGATGCGGGCTGGCTGAAGACCAATAATTCGGAGAAGCCGACCGACGTTGGCGCCAAGATTGAAGGTTATGCCACCTATCACACCAATGGTACGGGTCCGTTCAAGCTGGAAAGCCGTGTGCCGGATTCCAAGACCATTCTGGTCAAGAACCCGGATTGGTGGGACAAGACGTCCAAATCAAACATCGACCGCATCGAGTTCAATCCGATCACTTCGGCTGCGACACGTGTTGCGGCACTTCTCTCCGGAGAAGTCAATTTTACGGAAAGTGCGCCATCGCAGGATTTGCCGCGCCTTCAGGCGCAGCCTGACCTGAAGGTCATGGAACGTACCGATTTGCGCACTGTCATGATGGGTTTCAATCGCAAGCCGAAACTCGACAACGGATCGGAAAACAAATTCAACGATTTGCGTGTGCGTCAGGCTTTCGCACATTCGCTTGACCGCGACCTGATACAGAAGCGCATCATGCGCGGCAAGTCGCGCACGGCAGGTGCTGTGGTTGCGCCGGAAATTCCGGGCTACACGCCGGAGCTGGATACCACGCTTGCCTATGATCCGGCCCTGTCGAAGAAGCTTCTGGCCGAGGCTGGAGCTACCGATTTTCCGTTCACACTGGTCTGCACAACTGATGCCTATGTGAACGAGGAAGAACTGTGCCAGGGGCTCGTGAATATGCTGAGGCGGGGCGGCTTCAAGCCGCAGCTTGATATTGCACCAACGGCTGCGCAGGCGCCGAAACGCACGGGCGGCAAGGCTGACGTCTATATCATTGGCTGGGCAACTGAGCCGATGCTCGACAGCTATTCGATCCTGTTACAGATGATTGAAACCAAAACCGACAATGCGGGTGTTTTCAACTGGGGTGGCTGGAGCTATCCGGAAATTGACAAGCTGATCATTGAGGCATCCACGGAAATGGATCGCAGCAAGCGGTTGGCGTTACAGACGAAGGCTCTGCAGATGGTCAAGGACGAGATCGTCATGTTGCCGCTGCATCAACAGCCGATGGCGTGGGTCATGTCGAATAAGATTGATCATATCGTCCAGTTGCCAGACAACAAGCCGCGTCACTGGCTGACGCATTTTGCCGAATAGTCTCATCAAGATGCTCCGGGGCACGCCGTTCCGGAGCATCCTGTTCCCAAGGAATTCACATGCTGGTTTTTATCATCAAGCGTCTGGCCAATGCCATCATGGTCATGCTGGCTGTTGCCTTGCTGGCCTTTTTGATCTTTCGTCTGGCGGGCGACCCCGTCGAGATGATGGCCAACGAACAGATGACACAGGCCGACCGCGATAATCTGCGTGAGCGTCTGGGCCTTAACGATGGCCTGATGACACAATATACCCGGTTCGTGGTGAATGCCGCTCAGGGCAATTTCGGCATTTCCTATCGCAATGGTCAGGATGTTCTGGGCCTTATTGCCGAGCGGTTTCCGGCAACACTGGAACTGGTTCTGGTGGCGACCTTGATCTCGTTGCTGCTCGGCCTTCCCCTTGGCGTACTAACAGCAATCAAACGCGGCAAATGGTATACGGAGGGATTGCAGTTTCTCTCCATTGTCGGTGTTTCGCTGCCAAGTTTTGTCGTCGGTATCCTGCTCATCCTGGTTTTCTCGGTCACGCTTGGCTGGTTCCCGGCGTTCGGGCGGGGTGATGTCGTACAGCTTGGCTGGTGGTCCACGGGATTGTTGACGCATTCCGGCCGTATCGCGATTTTGCTACCGGCCATTGCGCTCTCGCTTTATCAAGTCACGCTCGTCATGCGTCTGGTTCGCGCAGAAATGCTGGAAGTGCTGCGTTCGGACTATGTGAAATTCGCCCGTGCCCGCGGTATTCCGCGCTGGCGTATCTATTTTCGTCATGCGCTTCGCAACTGCCTGATGCCAGTTGTGACCATGACAGCGATGAATGTCGGTTCGCTGATCGCCTTCGCGCTGATTACCGAAACCGTGTTTCAATGGCCAGGCATGGGCATGTTGTTCATTCAGGCCGTTACCTTCCTCGATATCCCGGTTATGGCAGCCTATCTCTGCATAATTTCCTTCATCTTCGTTGTGCTCAACACTTTTGTGGACATTGCCTATGCGGTGATCGATCCACGCCTGCGCACGGCGCGTTGAGTTGCCCATGGAACCGATTGTGGAGTCAAAGCCGATGAGCACCCCAACCACGCAAACCACCACCATCTCACGCCCGTCGCTTTTGCAGCGGCTCCGTAAAAGCGACTTGTGGTGGTCGTTCACACACAGCAAAACCGCGATGATCAGCGCAGCACTGCTCGCAATCCTGATCCTGACGGCGTTGTTTGCACCCCTCATTGCACCGCAGAATCCCTATGATGGCGCAGCACTTGATATGTGGAAAGCCGAGCTGCCGCCGATCTGGGAAGAGGGCGGCGAATGGCCCTTCCTGCTGGGTACTGATACTCAGGGTCGCGATATGCTTTCCGCCATTCTTTATGGCACGCGCATATCCATCGTCATTGGCATCGCTTCGGTTGTGCTTTCCTTGGTCATCGGCATGAGTGCCGGTTTGGTCTCAGGCTATTTCGGTGGTTTCATCGATAATCTGCTGATGCGCATCGGCGATATCACATTGTCGATTCCAACCATTCTGGTCGCCATTCTGGTTTCAACCGTTGTGCGGCAGATGTTGCCGGTGAGCCTTCGTGAAGTAGGGGCATCCGCTGTTCTCATTCTGGCCATCGCGCTCTCTGCATGGGTGCAATATGCCCGAACCGTCCGCGCTCAGGCCATCGTTGAAACCGGCAAGGACTATGTGTCCGCCGCCCGTCTGATCGGGGTGCCCGCGCGCCGCATCATGGCGAGACATATTCTGCCAAACACGCTGACCCCCATCATGGTGGCGGCAACGCTTAACTTCGGCATGGCCATCCTTACCGAAGCCACGCTCTCCTTCCTTGGCATCGGCATGCCGCCGAGTCAGCCATCTCTCGGGACTTTGATCCGTATCGGCAACCAGTTCCTGTTCTCCGGTTCCTGGTGGATCGTGCTCTTTCCCGTCATTCAGCTCTGCCTGCTGGTCGTGGCCGTCAATATGCTTGGCGACTGGCTGCGCGATGCTCTCAATCCGAAACTGAGGTAATATCGATGAACAATCTTTTGCTCCGCAATGTGCGCCCTATGGCTGGCGATACGTGCGATGTTTTGATCAAGGATGGGAAGATTGCCGGTTTCGGACGGTTCGAGGCAGAGCCGGGCATGGCCATCGAAGATGGTGGCAATGCAATCATGGCGCCCGGCTTGATCGATGCGCATACTCATCTCGACAAGACGACGTGGGGCATGCCTTGGCATGTCAATAATCGTGCTGCGATCCTGCGCGAGCGTATCGATTTCGAACGGGAACACCGGCTGGAAATCGGCCTTGATCCGCATCGCCAGTCGATGCGTCACGCAATCGGTCTTGCCGCCCATGGCGCAACGCATATCCGCAGCCATGTCGATATCGACCCCACCCATGGATTGTCATTGGTCGAAGGCGTCTGGGCAACACGCGAGAAGCTGAAAGGCATCATTGATATCGAGATCGTTGCATTCCCGCAGTCGGGTCTGATGGTCATGCCCGGTACGGAAGAATTGCTCGATGAGGCCTTGCGTCAGGGTTGTGAAGTTCTGGGTGGTATTGATCCATGCGGTATTGATCGCGACCCAAAAGGGCAGCTCGATATTCTGTTCGCGCTCGCTCTCAAGCACGGCGTACCGATTGATATTCATCTGCATGAGACGGGCGATCTCGGCGCATTCACGATGGAACTCATCTTCGAGCGTATCCGTGCCAATGGTATGGAAGGGAAAGTGGCGATCAGCCATGCTTTCGCGCTCGGCATGAATGATTACTTGCGCGTTGGCCAGTTGATCGAACAGATCGCGGCTCTGGATGTCGCAATTCTGACGACCGGCGCGCCATCGGCTACGGTGCCGTCAATCAAACGCCTGAAGGAAGCGGGAGTGCGCATCGGTGGTGGTTGTGACGGCGTTCGCGACACCTGGGGCCCATGGGGGCAGCCCGATATGCTGGATCGCGCCAAGATCATTGGCATGAAAAATGGCGTCCGTTCAGATCATGATCTGGAACATCTCCTCTATATCGTCTCTCAGGGCGGTGCGGATGTGATGCGTCTTGAAAACTATGGTCTGGATGTGGGCTGCAATGCCGACTTCACCCTTCTGACGGGTGAAACACTGGCCCATGCCGTGGTGGATATCGCGCCGCGCCCTCTGGTGGTCAAGAACGGTCGCGTCACTGCACGTAATGGCGTTGCTGTGGTGGAGATGCCGTAATGAACAATGCTATCGACACATTAACACTTGGTCAGCGACCGGATGGACGGACCCTGATTACCGCCAGCTGGGTGGTTGGGCACAAGGATGGCGGCCATACGCTTTTGCGCAATGGCGAAGTCGTTTTTGAAAACGGTGAGATTGTCTTTGTTGGGCATGGTTTCACCGGTGAACTGGCGCGCCGCATCGATTTCGGCAATGCGCTGATCTCCCCGGGTCTTATCGACCTTGATGCCTTGTCTGACCTCGACACCACCATTCTTGGCATAGACAACCATCCCGGTTGGGCCAAGGGCCGCGTCTGGCCACGGTCTTATGTCGAGGCTGGCCCTTATGAGATGTACAGTCAGGACGAGCTGGCTTTTCAAAAGCGCTTTGCGTTCGGTCAGCTTCTGTTAAACGGGATCACCACAGCTGCACCCATCGCTTCCCTGTTCTATCGCGAATGGGGCGAAACAGTTGCCGAGTTCGACGCTGCCGCCGAGGCAGCCGGTGAACTGGGACTACGCGTTTACCTGAGTCCTGCCTACCGTTCCGGCGGTATGGTTCTGGAGGAGCCGGGAAAGATCGTTCCCGTTTTCGACGAAGAACGTGGCTTTCAGGGGCTGAAAGACGCCATTGCCTATATCGAGCGTCAGAACGGCCGGCACGGCGATCTCGTGCGTGGTATGCTGGCCCCGGATCGGGTCGAGACCTCGACACTTGGATTGTTGCAACGCACTGATGCGGCTGCGCGTGATCTTGGCTGCAAGTTTCGTCTTCATATCGCTCAAGGCACGATGGAAGTTGATACTGTGCGGATGCTGCACGGCTCGACGGCTCCGGTCTGGCTTGCGAAACATGGTCTGCTCAGCGACCGGATGATTGCGCCTCACGCGACGAATGCCACGGATGAAGATCTGGGCCTCTATGCGGCCAATGGCGTTTCCATTGTGCATTGCCCGCTCGTATCGGCACGCAGTGGCTCGATCCTCAAATCGTTCTCTGCTTGCCGCAAGCGGGGTATCAATATTGCCATGGGCACCGATACCACGCCGCCTGACATGCTGATGAATTTGCTGACGGGCCTTATTGCCGGTCGTATCGCCGATGGTGCACCGGACCGTTTGCGGTCGGCCGATCTTTTTGATGCCGCGACGATTGGCGGTGCAAAGGCGCTTGGACGTGCGGATATCGGCCATCTGTCGCCAGGTGCCAGGGCGGATATAGCGGTCTTCGATCTTGACGACACCATCATGGCCGCGACGGTTGACCCGATCACGACGATAGTCATCGGCGGTTCGGGCAAGATCACGCGTGCGGTCTTTGTCGATGGCCGAGCTTCCATGATCAATCGAAAGCTTGCAGGGCTCGACATGAAACAAGCCCGTCTTCAGGCGCAGGCCCAGTTCGATGGGCTTATAGCGAAATATCCCGAGCGCAGCTGGAACCATCCTCCTGTCGCGGAAATCTTCCCTTCCAGCTATCCGATAGAAGGTGATTTCGATGCATGACATGCAAGAACCAGTCATTGAAGTGCGCAATCTGCGCGTGGATTTTCCGGGGCGTCATGGCACGGTTACCGCTCTGTCGGATGTGAGCCTGTCGATCCGCCCCGGCGAAATCCTTGGCGTTGTGGGTGAATCCGGTGCTGGCAAGTCCATGACGGGCTTGGCCATTCAGGGCTTGCTGGAAGCGCCCGGACATATCGCCGATGGTGAAGTGTGGCTTGGCAAGCGCCGGATAGACACGCTTGACGACCGCGCTATGGAGAAAATTCGCGGGCGTGAAATTGGCGCGATTTTTCAGGATCCTCTCACCTCGCTCAACCCGCTGTTCACGGTGGGCGCGCAGCTTGTTGAAACGATCCGGCGGCATCTTGGTCTTGGTAAAGCTCAGGCGCGTGAACGGGCTATCCAGTTGCTGCGCGATGTCGGTATTCCTTCGCCGGAGGATCGCGTAAACCAGTATCCGCATCAGTTTTCGGGTGGTATGCGACAGCGCGTGGTGATTGCACTTGCGCTTGCTGCATCACCAAAACTGGTGATCGCGGACGAACCGACGACCGCCTTGGATGTATCGATCCAGGCCCAGATCATTTCGCTCCTGCGCAAACTGTGCAAGGAAAAGCAAACCGCCGTTATGCTCGTTACCCACGATATGGGCGTGATTGCCGAAGCCGCTGATCGCATCGCCGTGATGTATGCGGGGCGACTGATCGAGATCGGGCCTGTTGAGCAAGTGCTGCATCAGCCGCGTCACCCCTATACGCAGGACTTGATGGCGTCGATTCCCTCGCTTGGCGCGCGCGTGGAAAAGCTGAACCAGATTGATGGCTCAATGCCGCGTCTTGACGCTATTCCCAAGGGTTGCGCTTTTAATCCGCGTTGCAAGGTGGCGGTGTCCCGCTGTCTTGAAGAGCGCCCTGAACTCAACCTTGTCAGTCAAAAACCCAATCTTGGCGCAAGCGCTTGCTGGCTAAATGCAGGAGGCACTGTATGACAAACCCGTCGAAAGAAACTGCGGCTTTGACCGTTGAGCGTCTGGTCAAAACGTTTGATGTCTCCGCTCCATGGCTCAACAGAGTGATTGAGCGCAAACCTCGCCAGTTCCTCCAGGCCGTAAACGACATCAGCTTTACGGTGCCAGCAGGTGGTTGTCTGAGCATCGTTGGCGAAAGCGGATGCGGAAAGTCCACCGTGGCCCGACTGGTCACTGGATTGCACGGCGCGACGAGCGGCCAAATGCGGTTTGCGCCCGGCAAAAGCGGTGCGCCTTTGTCGGCGCAGATGATATTTCAGGACCCTTATGCGTCGCTCAATCCCCGTTGGCGCGTCAAGAACATCATCGCTGAACCATTGCGGGAATTGAAACTGCGAAAAACAGCGACGGAAGTCACCGAGCGGGTGGAAGAACTTCTGCGTACTGTCGGGCTTTCACCCTCCGACGGCGAAAAGTTTCCGCATGAGTTTTCCGGTGGGCAACGGCAGCGCATTTCAATTGCGCGCGCCTTGGCGAGCGAGCCTGAATTTCTCGTTTGCGATGAGCCGACTTCGGCGCTGGATGTTTCGGTGCAGGCACAGGTGCTCAATCTTATGCGACGGTTGCAGGATGAGTTGGGCCTGACCTACCTTTTCATCAGCCATGATATGAGCGTCGTTCGCCACATGTCTGACCGCATCGCGGTCATGTATCTGGGGCGGATTGTTGAAGAGGGCAATACGGAAGAACTCTTCGCGCAGCCTCGTCATCCCTATACGCAGCTTTTGTTGCAGACGATCCCCAATATTGAAGCTCCCAATCGCAACCGCACACCGGCAAGCGGTGAGGTTCCAAGCCCGCTGAAGCCGCCTTCGGGTTGCACATTCCATCCGCGGTGTCCGTTTGCGGTGGCGCGCTGTGCGCAGGAAGCGCCGAAGATGCAGACTTTGTCGAATGGCACACGTGTGGCCTGTCATCTGGTGGAAGAGGCCGCAGCAGCTGCCTGATACAGGGTATTCAGGCGCCGCATTGGTCTACCGTTGCATGTTTGAAGCAGGCGACGAGATCTGCGGAAAAGTGCTCCAGTCGGTGTTAAAGCGGGTTGTTAAATTGTCGACAATATGAAATAATATTGTAGATAATAAATTAGGTTTCGGGGACGTGATGGAATTCGATTTTGAAGAGCTGGACCCTCAAAGCCGTTACAGGCTTCTGACGAATTTCATTGGCCCACGACCGATAGCACTTGTGACAACTCGCTCACCGGCAGGCCATAGCAATGCCGCGCCGATGAGCTTCTTCAATGTGTTTTCGCACGACCCGGCCATTGTTGTTCTGGGCATTCAACCGCGTCTTTCCGGTGAGGAAAAGGACACGCTGGCGAATATCCGTCGCACCGGCGAGTTCGCAATCAGCATGATCGACATGGCATTGTCGGAACAGATGCTGATCTGCGGATTGGGTTTCGACAGTGAGGTCGATGAGCTTGAAATGGCCGGGCTGTCAGCGGCACCCTGCCAGAAAATCGATGTCTCTTTTGCTGAACAGGCACCTTGCACCTTCGAGTGCCGTGTCGAACGTGTGATCGATTATCCGCGTCGCGCGCTTATCCTGGGCGAGGTGGTGCATATGCACGTCCGTCGCAATTGTCTGGATGCCGACGGCCATTACGTCGATCCCGAATTCTATCAACCGATTGCCCGGCTTCATGCCGACAATTACATCACTTCAGATCGCCAGTTCGTTTTGAAGGCACCGCCCATCGCCGATTTCGTGAAGCCGGAAAACTAGGCCAGAACGACGGTTCTTCGAGAATTTTTATCATGCACATTCATCTGATCAATCCTAACTCAACAGCGTCTATGACAGCACAAGCTCTTGATAGTGCTCTGCTCGTCAAACACAGCAGCACCAAGGTCTCAGCCTCAAATCCTGCCGACACGCCTGTCAGCATTGAAGGCGGTGCCGACGAAGCATTGGCGGTGCCGGGCATGCTTGCGGAAATCCAAAAAGGTGAAGCGCAAGGTGTGGACGCCTATGTGATCGCCTGCTTTGACGATCCCGGCCTGCATGCGGCGCGCGAGATCGCAAAGGGTCCGGTACTGGGTATTTGTCAGGCGGCGGTACAGGTGGCCATGACGATCAGCCGGCGCTTTTCAGTTATCACGACCTTGCCGCGGTCGGTTCCGATCATCGAAGATTTAGTCAGTGATTACGGCGCGGATCGTCATTGTAGAAAAGTGCGTGCGATCAATTTGCCGGTTCTGGGACTGGAAGAAGATCCAGAGGAAGCGGAACGGCTTTTGATCAACGAGATCGAACTCGCCAAGCGCGAAGATCGGGCAGAGGCGATCATTCTCGGTTGCGCGGGCATGACGTCCTTATGCGACAGGTTGCGGGATGCAACGGGCGTTCCGGTGATCGACGGTGTTGCGGCGGCGGTGAAGCTTGCCGAAGCTTTGGTCGGAGCGGGCTACGCGACTTCGAAGGTGAACACCTATGACTATCCGCGCGTGAAGACAGGCAATACGGACACCATCTGCGGAATATGTGCCTGAAATAGAAGCATCACGATGTATTGTTGACAATTTTGTAGGCGCTTTGCGGTTGCAATAGTTGACTTTTTCGGTCGCATCACGCTTCCTGAATCGGAACGGGAGCAAGACCATGACTGATCAGACAGGTGTCTCGACGCAGCAGATTGTTGAGAAAGTATGGCTATCCATTGCCGAGCGCCGTCTGCGTCCGGGGGTGCAGCTTAAAGAAGAGCAGATGGCGACGATTTTTCACGTCAGCCGTGCGCGTATCCGTCAGGCGCTTGCCGCGCTTGAGCGGGAAGGGTTGGTCACGATTATTCCCAATCGCGGGGCTTTTGTCTGCAAGCCTACGGTGGAAGAAGCGCGGGACGTGTTCTTTGTTCGCCGCACCGTTGAACGATGCGTGGTCGAGCGCCTTGGGCGTTCTCCGTCAAAGGACAAGATCAAGATTTTGCGCGAACATGTTGCGAAAGAACGTGTCGCCAACAAGAACAACGTCACGACCGATATCATCAAGCTGTCAGGTGGCTTTCATCTGCTGCTGGCCGAACTGACGGGGTCCGATTTTCTGTTCACGACGATGCGCGATCTCATTTCGCGCACCTCTCTCATCACAGCTGTCTATCGCAATACCAACCGCTTCAACTGCGGGCCTGATGAACACGCGGAGATTGTGGAAGCGATTCTGCATGGCGACGTCACAAAGGCCGCCGATCTGATGGCGCACCACCTTGAACATGTGGAATCCGAGCTGGACCTGCGGGAAATCAATGATCTCTCTCATGATTTGAGTGCGGCGCTCGCCTGAACGGGTATGACCGGAAAACGGACGATATTCTTTTTCGTCCGTAGCCGTTGTGATTGACGGCGTATAAGACTTTACTAAACTATTTCAATAAGTTGTTAGCAAATTAAGCCAACCGGTTATTGGCCGGTTGGTTCGCTTTTGTACCGTCTGCCTTTGGCGCACGCGGCGATTTTTCGACCAAAAGCGGAACAAGTTTCGGGTGAAAATGCAAGTTTTATCCCCATCGCAAAGAAATCCGCCCTCAATCTTGACATATGTCATAAGTTGGAATTAGCTTAACTGAAATTGAGCAGATGTCGCTTCGAGGAGACCCTTACCAGGGTGGAGCACATCGAGCTTGGGAGGAAATATTTGTGACTGGATTGTACACTGCAATCTTCGATTGCGTGATCGCGTGCGGCTGTGTTTCAGGCAGAGCATCTGCCTGTCTGTGGTTGGGCGTGGATCAGGAACTGACTTGTGCCTTGCAGGGTTCTTCGCCCGAACTGGTGAAGTCTCTATGAGTTACGAATTCAGTTTCAGCTTCCTCAGCCAGTATTGGCCGCTGTTGCTCAAAGGTACTTTGGCGACGATCCAGATGTCCTTGATCGTCACGGCGCTGGGCTTCGTGCTGGGCACGATCTGTGCAGTTGCCAGCATCAGCAAATACAAGTTCCTGCGCATTCTCGTGGCGATCTATGTCGAGGCGATCCGCAATACACCTCTGCTCGTGCAGCTGTTTCTGGTCTATTTCGGACTGTCTTCCATGGGCGTCAAATTTTCCGCCCAGACCTCGGCGCTAATCGGCTTGACCATCAATGTTGGCGCCTATTCCAGCGAGATCATTCGTGCAGGCTTGCAGGCCATTCACCCCGGCCAGTTGGAAGCTGCTGACACACTGGGACTGTCCCGGTTGCAAATGCTTGCAGGGATTATGCTGCCGCCAGCACTTGAGAAGGTCTATCCCGCTCTCGTCAGTCAGTATGTTCTGTTGATGCTGGCAACAAGTGTGGCATCGCAGATATCGGCTGAAGAGCTGACCGGAGCTGCGTCCAGAATCCAGTCGATGACCTTTCGTTCTTTCGAAGTCTATCTCGTCATTCTGGTCATCTATCTCGTCCTTTCCCTATTGATGCGGGGGCTGTTCAAGCTTCTGGGGTTGGCGTTGTTTCCACGCAAACGCCGTCTTGGCACCAATCTTTAGGAGGTCGGGATGTTTACGAATTTCTCCTGGATTCATATCGAAGTTCTGCTTCAAGGCTTGGTCTGGACGGTTCTGCTTTCGATCATCGCCTTCATATTCGGCGGCCTGCTTGGCTTTGCCGTGGCGCTGGCTGGAATAGCGAAGAACAAGGCTCTGGTTGCTCTGGTCGATGGTTATATCGTTCTGGTGCAGGGCACACCGGTTCTGATCCTGATGTTCATCGTTTACTTCGGTTTGCCGGTCTTCGGCATTGAAGTTTCGTCGCTTTTTGCGGCTAGCGTTGCGATGACGATCTTCGCCAGCGCCTTCCTTGGCGCTATCTGGCGGGGCAGTCTGCAATCCGTGCCGCGTACGCAGTGGGAAGCATCCGACTGCTTGGCCCTGACTGGATTGCAGGGGCTGTTCCTCGTCATCATGCCCCAGGCCATTCGCATCGCGACGCCGCCAACAGTCGGCTTCATGGTTCAGATCGTCAAGAACACGTCGCTCGCATCGATCATCGGCATGGCCGAGATGACCTATATCGGCAAGGAAATCAACGCTTCGACGTTCCAGCCCTTCACGACCTATCTCGTGATCGCATTCTTCTACTTTTGCATTTGCTTCCCGCTCTCAGCGGCCAGCCGGAAATTCGAGAGGATGTACAGTGTCAGCCGTCGTTAAGTTTGTTGACGTTCATAAAAGCTATGGCTCGCTGCCGGTGCTCAGAGGTATCAATCTCGAAATTGAGAAGGGGCAGGTTGTTGCTCTGATCGGCCGAAGTGGTTCCGGCAAAAGCACAGCGCTTCGCTGTGTCGACCGGCTCGAAACAGTCAATAGCGGGGATATCTGGGTTTGCGATCACCGTGTCAGTGATCCCCATATCAATCTGCGCGCGCTCCGACAGGATGTTGGCATTGTCTTCCAGAGCTACAATCTGTTTCCCCATCTGACGGTTGAACAAAACATCACTCTGGCGCTGCGCTGGGTCAAGAAACTGACAAGACCAGCGGCGCGGGAAATAGCCGAGAGGGTTCTGCGGCAGGTTGGACTGGCGGAAAAGATCGATTCCTATCCCGAACAATTGTCCGGCGGTCAACAGCAGCGCGTGGCCATTGCCCGATCATTGGCCATGAAGCCGAAGGTTATGCTGTTTGACGAGGTTACCTCGGCGCTCGATCCGGAACTGACCGGCGAAGTGCTAAAGGTCATCGAAGATCTTGCCAGAAATGGCATGACAATGCTGCTCGTCACCCACGAAATGGATTTTGCCAAGCGTGTGGCGGACAAGGTTGTCTTCATGCATCAGGGCCTGATTTGCGAGCAGGGTGGGCCGGCAATTCTGGCCAGCCCGCGAACACCTGAATTGCGCAGCTTTGTTGGCGCGCATCACTAACCATCCAATCAAAGCATGTGGTGTCGATGAGGAGCGACACCATCAACAACAGGAGGAGGAAATATGACTATTCTGAACAAGAGAAAATTTCTGGCGATGATGGGCCTTGGCATCGGCATGGCTGCCATGATGGCGCAGCCGTCCTTTGCCGATCAGCTGGATACGATCCGCCAGCGTGGCAAGCTGCAAGTCGCTATTGATCTGGGCAACCCGCCTTATGCGATGCGCGATGCGAAGTTCCAGCCAACAGGCTCCGAAGTCGAAACGGCGCAGTTGCTGGCCAAAGACATGGGCGTGGATATTGAGTTCCTGACGGTTCCAACCTCGGGGCGTATTCCTTTCCTGGTTTCGGGTAAGGCGGATCTGGCCGTGTCGACGCTGTCGATAACAAAGGAGCGGCTTGAGGTGGTGGATTTCAGCATTCCTTATGCTGAAACCGCAATCGTCGTTGCAGCTCCCAAGGAAGCAAACGTCAAGTCCTATGCGGATCTGGCAAATGCGTCGGTCGCCGTCACACGCGGCACGGTCAACGATACCAATCTGACGGAAAAGACGGCGGATGTTTCCGGCGTTCAGATCGTGCGGTTTGAAGATGACCCAACATCGAGCGCGGCAGTCACCAGCGGCCAGATTGCAATCTATGCAACGTCCCGCCCGCTTCTGACCGAGTTGATCAAGGCCAATCCCAAGCTCGACCTCGAAGAGAAATTTGTCGCTAAGGCTTATCCGCTCGGCATTGCGCTTCGCAAGAACGAGCCAAAGCTCAAGGAGTGGATTGACGCCTGGATCAAGACCAATCTCGACAATGGTAAGTTGATCGACATTTACGAAAAATACCACGGCGCTCGTCTGGACCCGCAGAAGCTGCTGGCCAGTGATTTGCCTCGGTCGTGACGAAGCTGTCGTGGCGGGGCGGTGAGAACCTCGACCCGCCACGGCGTTGGTCTGGATACTGATGGAACGGAACCTTGCTCTTGAGAACTTGGACGATCCCGAAACCAGTAGATGAGAGCGCATCCCGAAAAGAGTGAAAACGGCTTTCGGAAAAGATGCGCGTTAAAACAAACATTTAGAGCGCCGATCTGGTCCGATCAGATCGAAACGAGTTCTAAGGTGCAGGAACGAAATGATGACAGACAAGTTCAGTGTAAGAGACAAGATTGCCATTGTGACCGGCGGGTTGGGGCAGCTTGGAACGCAGTTCAGCAAATCGCTCGCGGAATCTGGCGCCAAGGTCGCGATCTTCAGTCGCCGGGCAATCGACGCTGCCGATCTTGAAGCGAAGTTTCCGGGCTTAACGAAGAACATTCGCGTTTATGTCGCGAGTGTTACGGACAAGGCCAGCCTTGAGCAGGCAACCGAACAGCTCATCGCCGATTGGGGCGTACCGCATATTCTGGTCAATAATGCAGGTATCGATTCAAAGCCCTCGGGTTCGGCAGACCAGAACAGCCCATTTGAAATCTACCCGCAGAAATACTGGAACGAGATCATCGAGACCAATCTGACGGGTGTGATGCTGTGCTGTCAGGTGATCGGCTCGAAGATGGCCGATGCCAGACGCGGCAGCATCATCAATGTCGGTTCGATCTACGGCATCGTGTCGCCCAATCAGGCGCTCTATGCGTATCGCGAGGCACGAGATGGCGAGCCCTTCATCAAGGCCGTCTCCTATGCGGCTTCCAAATCCGGCCTTGTCAACTTGACCCGCTATCTTGGCACCTATTGGGGAACCAAGAATGTCCGGGTGAACCTGATTTCGTTCGGTGGCGTGAAAACCGCAAACTTCGACAAGGAATTTGTGGATGCGTTTCTCGAACGCGTACCGATGAACCGACAAGCAGAGATCGATGAATATAATGGCGTGATACAGTTTCTGGCATCCGATGCCTCGTCATATATGACAGGCTCGAATGTCGTCGTCGATGGAGGCTTTACGGCATGGTGACAGAACAGGCAGACAATCGATATCTGACGAGGCGCGCGTTACCTGATCGTGACAAGTTGCACGTCTCCGTCGTTGAGGCGCTGGAAGCACAAATTCTTTCCGGCAAACTCAAGATTGGCGATCGTCTGCCTGCCGAAGCCGCAATGGCGCGTGAATTCAATGTAAGCACGCGATCTGTTCGTGAAGCGCTTCAAATTCTCGAAACAAAGGGTCTCGTTCGCCGCAAACACGGTGAAAGAGCGCTTGTTGTGCGTGATGATGTCGGAGAATTTCTCGGTTCGCTTGCAACGACTGTCAAACAGCTCTTTGCCAACAATTCGGACTATCTCGTCCAGTTGATGGATGTGCGCCGGATCATCGAGACTGAAGTCGTGACGCGACTGAGTTCGGAAGACTTGGTGATGACGCCGGAAGTTGATGAGGCTCTTGCCAGTATGCGGGCTGCG
The DNA here is from genome assembly GCF_052045675.1 of Brucella sp. 22210. Classification (NCBI taxonomy): domain Bacteria; kingdom Pseudomonadati; phylum Pseudomonadota; class Alphaproteobacteria; order Hyphomicrobiales; family Brucellaceae; genus Brucella; species Brucella sp. 22210. The sequence continues at coordinate 78,681 of NZ_JBQEPD010000006.1, read as the reverse complement.
GCTGACGCCAATGACATGGCTCGTTTTACCGACAGTGACGCCGCTTTCCATCTCGGGCTCGTGCATTCCGTGGGCAACGAGATCCTCAATGTCGTCTATGACAATCTTTTCTCGATTATCATCGACGTCATCCGGGTCACGAGCCGCGTGCCGAACAAATCGCTGGAGGACGGGTTTGCGGAGCACGAGGAAATTTACAACCTCATCAAGGCCAGAGAACCCGAGACCGCCCGGCAATCCATTCGCAGACAGATCGATGAAAGTTCGCGTTATCTCAAGGTGGCGCTGGACAATTCAAATCTTAAGAACAAGGTCAAAACCAAATGAGCAACTTCGATTATTCCGATACAGACTGGGCCTCGATCGAGCGTCTTTCGAAATGGTATTCCGGCGATGTCCATGACAGCCTGGAACAACTCGGCGGCTGGGGTTATCTGGACGGTATATCGTTACAGGGTGAATTGAAGCCGGGCGAAGTGGTCTGCGGTCCCGCAGTCACGGTGCAGTTTGCGCCAAGCGAACGTCGCAATCAGCCGCAGGATGTCTATCACAACGCCATCGACAACGCGCCTAAAGGTGGCATTGTTGTCGTCGATGCATCTTGCGCGCAGGGTTCCTGCTCGGGAGAGCTGATGAGCACTGGCGCGAAAACGCGGGGCGCTGCGGCTACGATCGTCAACGGAACGGTGCGTGATATCGCGCAGGTTCGCCATCTCGGCTATCCGCTTTTCGGTCGTGCACGGTCTCCGGTTTCGGTATCCGGCAAGATGGAGCCGAAGCTCTCGCAAGTTCCAATCGAAATCACCGGCGTGAAGATCATGCCGGGCGACGTCATCTTCGCGGATATCGATGGCGTTGTTGTCATCCCCAAGGCCATGGTTGCGGCAGTCGCTGATCAGGCCGACAAGCTGGGCGCAAATGAAGCTTCGGCCCGAGACCGCATTCTGGGTGGCGAAAAGCTCCAGTCAGTGTGGCCGGTGGAGTCGAAATACGGCGCCTGATCAAGCGGCGTCATGACATAAAAAAGGCCGCCCTTGAGGCGGCCTTTTCATAATATTGCTATTGAACCGATTACGGCGTCACGTCGAAGCCGAACCACTTTTCGGAGAGGCGCTTGATGGTGCCATCAGCCTTGGCGGCTTCGATGGCTTCATTGAACATCTTCTGAAGTTCAGGTTCGTTCTTGCGAAGACCAACAGCAACGCCGCGACCCAGAATGCCGCCCTTAAAGAAAGGACCGGTCATGACGATATCTTCGTTGCCCGGCTTCTTTGCGGCATCGCTGAGATAAGCCAGCGAAGCGACGACGAGATCGACGCGGCCCGACTTGAGGTCGAGGTCATGCTGATCGGTGGTCTTGTATTCGCGGATATCGGCAGAATCCTTGAAATACTTGTCGAGCAGCGACAGGCCGAGCGAGGCAGTCTGTACACCGATGGTGCGGCCCTTGATTTCAGCCTTGACGTCGTCAATTGCCTTCTGAGCAGCGGCTTCATCCTTGGCCAGATAGAGCGTTTCGCCCGTATGCGGCAGCTTGGCGAATGGGCTATCCTTCAGCGTGGCGAAGGTCTGCGGGGTCAAGCCATAAGAGACGGAAAAGTCGATGGTTTCTTCGCGCTTCGGCGTAGCGGTAAGGCCAGCCATGATTGCGTCGAACTTGCCTGCATTCAAGGCCGGGATGATGCCGTCGAAAGGCTGTGCAATCATGGTGCACTCAACCTTCATGCGGGCGCAGAGGTCTTTGCTCAGTTCGATTTCATAGCCGTCCAGCGTGCCGTCTGGCTTGGTGAAATTATACGGACGGAAAGCGCCTTCAGTTGCGATGGTGATCTTGGTCCACTTCTTCTCTTCGGCATGGGCCGAAGCAGCGGTGACAACGAGGGCCGAAACGAGAAGGGCTTTGAACAATCCCTTGGTCTTCATCTTAATTACCTTACTGCAGTTAAGTGCTGAGCGGTCTTTTGGCATAAATCAGTGACGTTTGAAATAATCAGCCAGCGTTTTCGTGGCTGATAAACTTGCGAAAACGCTCTGATTTGGAGTTTGTGAACACATCTTCGGGTGCACCGTCTTCTTCAACGAGCCCTTGATGGACGAAGACGACCCGGTTCGACACGTCGCGTGCAAAACCCATTTCGTGGGTGACGACAAGCATGGTGCGGCCTTCTTCGGCCAAGCCGCGCATGACGCGCAGCACTTCGCCGACGAGTTCGGGATCAAGCGCGGAGGTCGGTTCGTCAAACAGCATGACCTTTGGCTTCATCGCCAGCGCGCGAGCAATGGCTGCGCGCTGTTGCTGGCCGCCGGAGAGATGCGACGGGTAGAAGTCGCGCTTGTCTGCGATGCCAACCTTGGCGAGTAGCGCTTCGGCCTCTGCAATGCATTCCGTGCGCTGTCGACCCTGAACATAGATCGGCGCTTCGATGATGTTTTCAAGAATGGTCTTGTGCGACCACAGATTGAAGCTTTGAAAAACCATGCCCAGTTCAGAGCGAATCCGGGAGACCTGCTTCTTGTCGGCGGGATAGGCTTCGCCCTTGGAACTCTTGGCCATCCGGATCGTCTCACCGGAAACGGTCACGGTGCCGGATGTTGGAATTTCCAGAAGGTTGATGCAGCGCAGCAAAGTGGATTTTCCCGACCCCGAAGAGCCGAGGATAGAAATGACTTCGCCTTCGCGCGCTTCAAGCGAAATGCCCTTCAGCACTTCATTCGCGCCAAAGCTTTTACGCAGGTTTTCGACTTTTAGCGCCACCGGTGCGTTAGGAGAGATGGCTTTACTCACGATGTTTTTCCTTCGGTGGAGATGCTGACGGCTGGCTGGCGCAAATAGGGCGTGAGCCTGTATTCGGCGATCAGCAGCAAGCGTGTCAGAACGAAATTGATAGCCAGATAGATGGCGCCCGCAATCACGAACACCTCTATCACGCGGTAGCTTTCGGCAATGAGCTTGGCTGCAATGCCGGTGACTTCCATGAGCGTGATGATGGAGGCAAGCGAGGTCGCCTTGATCATCGAGATCATTTCATTGCCGTAGCCGGGCAGCGCCTGACGGATGGCAAGCGGCATCACTACTCTGCGGAAGCAGGTGAAACGCGACATGCCACAGGCTTTTGCCGCCTCGATCTGGCCGTGCGGCACCGACAAGAGGCCGCCGCGAATGATCTCGCTGGCATAGGCTGCATTGTTCAGCGTCAGCGCGATGATCGCGCACCAGTATGGCTCACGGAGAACGGGCCAAAGGAACGAATAGCGGATCGTCGAAAACTGGCTGAGGCCATAATAGATGATGAAGATCTGCACCAGAAGCGGGGTGCCGCGGAACACGAAGACGTAGAGCCGGGCAATCCAGTCGAGGACGCTTATTCCCGACAGACGCATCATGGCAAAGAACAGTGCAAGAATTGCACCGCACACGATGGAGATGGCCGCAAGCTGAAGTGTCAGCGGCACGCCGGCCATCATTGCCAGAAAGGATTCTGTATAGAATTGAAGGTTCATTTCGCCCTCCTGACGCCGCGCGAGAAGTGACGTTCAGCGGCTTGCAGGATGCCGCCGGAAACGGAGGAAATCAGCAGATAGAGAGCGCCTGCGATCAGGAAGAAGTTGAAGGGCAAGCCCGTGGAGCCTGCGCCAATCTGTGCCTGACGCAGAATGTCGACCACACCAACGACGGATATCAGCGCAGATTCTTTCAGGGCAACCTGCCAGACATTGCCAAGTCCGGGCAGCGCATGCCGCAGGGCCAACGGCGCGATAATGCGGCGAAACTTCAGTGCCTGGCCCATGCCACAGGCAGATGCAGCTTCAAGTTCGCCCTTGGAGACGGCTCGAAACGCACCACGAAACACTTCCGTATGATGTGCGCCGCAGGAAATGCCAATTGCCAGAACGCCAGCCAGAAAGGCTGGGAAGCCGATGAAACCCTGTGCGCCGAAGAACTTGCCGAGCGCTGTGATGGCGGCGCTGCCGCCAAAATAGAACAGGTAGATCACCAGAAGATCGGGGATGCCGCGAATGATGGTGGTATAGCCATCAGCAATGCCGCGCAGTGTGCGTCCGCCGGAAATCTTTGCCCATGCAGCAAAAACACCAATCGTTGCGCCAAGCAGAAAGCCGACGACGGCCAGCGAGACCGTTACCAGAGACGCCATCACGAGAACATAGCCCCAGCCATCGGGGCCGAGGCTTAAAATATCGAAAAAAGCCTTCATGATGCTTCAGGCCAATTCTTGAAGGAGCGATTGAACTTCATTTCACTTTCCGGCGGCTGCATTGGCCGTCTTTCATTTCGCTGCGACGGGCAGGGCAGGTTGCACGCTGTCGGGAATAGGATTGACGAAAACGTCGCCATTCAGCCTTTTCACGTGGTCCTGTTTGGCTTCTACAATCCGTTCTGGATGCAAAAACAGTTCCACGGCCGTGCTTCCCATGACCTTTGCGGCATGAGCCATTCCTTTATGAGCAGTCGATAATTTACCCTGCGCCACCATTTGCCACGAATGGAGCGGCGTGCCAATAGCGCAGGTAGCGCCACGCATTTGCACGGTGGGGACAACCCAGCTCACGCTGCCGACGTCTGTCGAACCAACGAGCGAATTGTCTCCCTTATAGGGTTCATAAACATCCTCACAAAGGGCAAGGCCCTCCTTCGGTTCGACGCCGAAACGGCGAAATGCGTCAGAAATGTCTTCCTTGGTCAACGTGGCCTGAAAACGCTGTGCCATTTCCTGATCTTTAGCGTCGAACACGGGTGGTCCCAGACGCTCCAGCTCGCGCTGCATAAGCTGTTCCAGCGGCTTGTTGCCGATCAGATTGGCGTCGCCGCTAACGATTTCGCTGCGCACCGTCGTTTCTGTCATGAGCGCCGCGCCGTCAGCAATTTTCTTGACCCGTTCAAGCAAGGTCTGCATGACGGGCAGGCTCAGCGCACGGATCAGATAACGAACGCTCGCCTTGGCCTGCACGACATTGGGTGCGAAACCGCCCGTATCCGTTACGGCGTAGTGAATGCGGGCCGTTGATGGCATATGCTCGCGCATGTAATTAACGCCGACATTCATCAGCTCAACGGCGTCGAGAGCGCTGCGCCCCAAATGGGGAGCGGACGCGGCGTGAGCCGCACGACCGGAGAAATGAAAGCTAATTTCGTTGCAGGCCAGTGACACAGGGTCGTTGACGCCCGCGAAAGGTGCCGGGTGCCAGCAAAAGGCAATGTCGACATCGTCAAACAGGCCTTCACGAACCATGAAGCCCTTGGCCGAGCCGCCTTCTTCTGCCGGGCAGCCGTAATAGCGCACGCGGCCCTTGATTCCATGCGTTTCCAGATATTGCTTCACTGCGGCGGCCGCCAGAAGTGAACCGGCGCCAAGCAGATTATGACCGCAGCCATGGCCGTGCCCACCTGCCTCAATAGGCTGTTCTTCTGCAATGCCCGCGATCTGGCTCAAGCCGGGAAGGGCGTCGAATTCACCGAGAATGGCAATGACCGGACCTTCGTCACCTGCTTCGCCCATAACGGCGGTCGGCAGTCCTGCGATGCCGCGCGTGACGCGAAATCCTTCGGCTTCAAGCATTGCAGCATGAGCAGCGCTGGACTCATATTCTTCATAATTGGTCTCGGGATGATCCCAAACCGTGTCGCTGAGTTCGAAATAAGCGGCACTTTTGCCGTCCACAATATCCCAGATATCGTGATGGTTCTTCGCCATAGCTCGATCCTCCATCGTCTGGCTCCCATTGTATTGGGGTCCGTTATTGTCGGCCCTTATGTTCGGGATTGCGCTTTTCAGCGCAATCCCGTCGAAGGGAGTAATCTGAAGTGGTGCTGATTACCCCCTTCTGCGTTCATGTCAAACATTGAATTGAAAGCCATCAACCGTGAATGCCTGACCGGTGATGAAGCACGGTTCGGACGTGGCAAGGAAAGTGACAAGGCGCGCGACATCGTCAGCGCAGCCAAGGCGACCGAGCGCGATGCCCTTGATGACTTCATCGGCGCGTTCGGTAACATTCGTGTCGATCTCGGTGCGGATGACGCCGGGGCAGATCGCATTGACGGCGATATTCGGGCCGAGTTCCTTGGCGAGTGAGCGCGTCATGCCGAGAATGCCGGCTTTTGCAGCGGCATAGGCAAACCTGCTGACGGCTGCGGTCACGCCACCGGAAAGTGCATTGAGCGACGACATGGAAACAATGCGGCCGCCGCCCTGTTTCAGCATATGTGGCGCCGAATGCTGGATATAATTGAAGCAGCTTTTCAGGTTGATGGCGATCGCGCGGTCAAACTCGTCTTCCGAAATGTCGAGAATGCCAACCGGGGCAGAACGGCCTGCATTGTTGAGCAGAAAGTCAAGACGGCCAAAGGTTTCAACGGTTTGCGCAACGACTTCACCAGCCCGCTTGTGGCTGGAAACATCTGCCACGCAGGAGATTGCCTTGACGCCGAGGCCTTCGATTTCTGCTGCGGTTGCCGCCAGTTCCACTTCCAGCAGATCAACCAGCGCAATGTCATAGCCCGCACGCGCCAGATCGAGAGCGCAAGCCTTTCCGATGCCTCTTGCCCCGCCGGTAACAATGGCAACCTTGTTTTGTGAGTTCATTTCCAGATGCGCTCCTTTTTGTATTGCCACTTGATCGTATGTCTGCCACATTATTCCACAATAGGAATTTGGTTCACATATATGAACATTGAAAACAGTGGTGAAGTTAAGTCGGCCGTTCGGGTTCTCGAGATCCTTGAATTCCTCGGTCGTGCGCATAAGCCGGTGACGCTCAAGGCAATCGTCGCTGAGCTTGGTTATCCCAAAAGCAGCACGTTCAATCTGCTGGCTACATTGGTGGCTCGGGCCTATGTCGTGCGGGACGATACCGAGTCTTATCGCATCCACGAGGCGTTTCGTGACGGGCCGGGCTGGTCAAGCGGCAGCGATGCTTATCTGATCGCGACGGCGCAGCCGATCATGGATGCCATGCGTGACAGTGAAGGCGAAACCGTCTTTCTCGGCACACGCCGCAAGGATGGGCGGGTTAAGCTCCTCGCCAAGAGTGTCAGTCATCAGGCGGTCCGCTTTGATTCCGATCTGACAGGGTCTGATCCTGCCTATTGCACGGCAATGGGGCGGGTTCTTCTGGCGCATTGGCAGCCGGAAAAGACATCTACCTATCTAGCCAAAGAGCGGATCGTTCCTTTGACGGATAAGACCGTGATCGATCGCGTACAGATACGCCGTATCATTGAAGCTGCCCGCGAGGACGGCTTTGCAATCTGTGACGAAGAGGCGGTTGTCGGCGGGTCTGGCGTCGCTGCTCCGGTTTTAGATGCCAGCGGCGACGTGATTGCAACGCTCAATATGGCCACCATCTCATCGCGCTTTACCGCATGCCGTCAGCGCATGGTCGATGCTGTCGTCAAGCACGCGGCGGAGTTGAGCGCGCGCCTTGGATACAAACCAACAACAGCAGACAAGCAATAACATGGATATAGAATTCAAAGAAAAGCGGGTCCTGGTAACCGGGGCGGCAAGGGGAATCGGACGGGCTATCTGCGAGGCATTTGCTGCGGACGGTGCAATCGTCACTGCTACAGACGTTCTGGATGATGAACTGGCAGAATTGGCCCGTGAGGCACAGCCCGGGCGCGGCGGCTCGATCAGAACCGTGCATCTGGATGTGACTGATGAAGCCGCGATAGCCGCATTGGCGGCGGTCGAAGAGGCCAATGGTGGGTTCGATATTTTCGTCCATGTTGCCGGTGGTGTCCTCGGACAGAAGAAGCGCCCGGTGGAAAATGTTCCGGCCGCCGATTGGGATCGCATCTACGATATCAATGTGCGCGGAGCATTTCTGGTTGCCCGGGCACTTGTCCCCGCCATGAAGCGGCGGGGCACGGGCAAAATGGTCTTCATTTCCAGTGGTGCCGGTCTTGGCGTTAGCCTCACGGGCATTCAGGCTTATGCAAGCGCAAAGGCTGCGCTGATCAGTCTTGCCCGCCAGCTGGGGCACGAGCTTGGACCGTTCGGGATCAACGTCAATGCAGTTGCTCCCGGCTTTCTGCGCACCAGCCCTGACTATGAGCGTCAGTGGGCTTCCTATGGTGATGAGGGGCAGGCCGCAATGATCAACGAAATTCCGTTGCGTCGTATCGGGCTGCCCGAAGACATTTCGAATGCTGTGCTCTTTCTCGCATCTCCCTTTGCGAGCTGGATCACCGGGCAGACATTATCGGTCAGTGGAGGGCCGACATCATGACAACCGATGCGCCTGTTCCAACCTGGACATGGTCTGAAGAACGGCTTCAGACCATCATGAATCGCGCCCGCGCTGGCCGCAGTTTCAAACCGTCTTCATGGCAAGGCGGCGCTCGATGTGCCGTCGCTTTGTCCTTCGATTCAGACCATGACACGTTTGAACTGCGTGATGGTGGAAAATCGATTTCGGCTTTGTCGCAGGGGCAGTTTGGCCCAAGGCATGGGATCCCGCGTATCCGCGAAATTCTCCGCCGCGATGACATCCCGGCCACATTCTTCGTGCCTGCCATTTCGGCCATGCACTATCCTGACGAACAACGCGCCCTGATCGGCGAGGGGCACGAAATTGCCCTTCATGGCTGGATACACGAGCGCAACACATTGCTTGACGGTGAAACAGAGCGCGATCTTCAACACCGTGCTGCCGATGTGCTGGAAAAGATCACTGGTGTTCGCCCGGTCGGCATTCGTACGCCGTCCTGGGATTTCAGCGACAACACATTGCAGATCACCTCTGAAATGGGATTGATCTATGATTCATCGCTTATGGCGGATGTAGATTGTTACGAGCTTTTGCTTAATGGCGAGCCGTGTGGTGTCACCGAACTGCCTGTGGAGTGGATTCGGGATGATGCAGCCTATCTCGTCATGGACAGATGGGGCGGGTTGCGCCCGCAGATCGCACCGCACGATATTCTCCAGATATTTCTCCGGGAGTTTGATGCAGCCTATGAAGAAGGCGGCATTTTCCAGCTGACCTTGCATCCGGATATCATCGGGCACCGTTCGAGAATCTGGATACTGAAAGAGCTGATTGCGCATATTCGCACCCATAAGGATATATGGTTTGCGACCCACGCGGATATTGCGCGCTATGCCAAGCTAAATGGTTGATAGTTAGAGCTTTACGGTGCAGCTGAAACGAACCTTGGCCCGATTTTCGGGCCGGGTGTGTTTACGCGTGATGGTCATGTACGGCTTTCATAGAGCAGAACAAAGTTCATATATATGAACCAAATTCCGCTTTTCATCACTGGTCAGGGGGTTCAAACTCTTTGCAACCGGGCAAAGAAAAGCGCGTAACCGCCGCCCGCATTGCAGATAGAAAACACAAATAAGCATGAGGGAACTATGCTGAAGAAAATTGCGGCCATTGGCCTTTGCACTTTGTCGATGCTTTATAGCGGCAGCGTTTTGGCGAAAGACTGGAAAGCTGTGACCGTTGGTGTCGAGGGCGCCTTTCCGCCTTTCAACCTGACAAGCCCGGGCGGAGAGCTTCAGGGCCTTGACCTTGATGTCATCAAGGAAGTCTGCAAGCGCGCCGAGCTTGAATGCAATATTGTTGCGCAGGATTGGGACAGCCAGATTCCGTCGCTACTCGCTGGTAAATTCGACGTAGTACTGACGATGGGGCCAAACCCGGAGCGTCGCAAGGTCATCGACTTCTCCGATCCTTATGTGATTACGCCGAATACGTTCCTGGTGCCAGCTGATGGTCCTTTGGCCAATCTGCCGCACACGGGGGAAAGCCTTTCCACGGATACCGAGGAAGGCAAAAAGGCGATTGCTGATCTCAAGGAAGCGTTGAAAGGCAAGACAATTGGCGCTTCGCTTTCGACCAGCCAGTTGCAGTTTGTCGAACAGAACTTCGGTGATGCCGTTCAGGTCCGCACCTATAAGGGATCGGAACAGGTCAAGCTAGATCTCGAATCCGGCCGCGTTGACGGTCAGTACGATAATGTGGTTTTCGCGCGTGACCGCGCTGAGAAGAGCAATGGCAGGCTGAAGATCACCGGGCCGCTTCTGGTTGGTGGCATTCAGGCAACCAATGTCTGCATCGGCCTGCGCAAGGAAGAGCCGGAGCTGAAAGCCAAGCTCGACAAGGCACTGGGCGAAATGCGGGCAGATGGCACGCTCGCCAAGATGTCGGAAAAGTGGTTCTCTATGGATTTGAGCCCGAAGAGCTAAGCGAACTGAGCTCTCGTCTTTTCAGGATAGCCCCGCATTTGCGGGGCTTTTTCTGTTTTTGGTGCCGTAAGCGGTTCGCTCGATCTGGCAATATGATCATCTTAAATGCAGCACGTTTGACTTCATTCATCCTCTATTCAAACATCTGGAATTAAAGCATAGTTCGGTAATATGGAGGGACCAAGAATGGTATCTGTAGTTAAGACGACGGTTGCATCGCTTTGTCTCGGCGGCGTGATGGCAATGCTTTCGCCGATGCTCGCAACGACCGCTTCCGCAGCAGAGTTGCAGCGTTGTGCTAGTGAGGGCGGCATTTGCCGACTGCCTTACCCGGCTGAAGTTGTCTATGGAACAGGCGGGCGCAACACGTCCCGTTTCATCGATCGCCCGGAAGTGACGTGCTCGAACCGTGTTTTTGATGACCCGGCACCGGGCAAAAAGAAAAGCTGCTCTTTCGTTGTTCGTGACCGTGACTACCGAGACGGTCGCCCCGACCGTCCCGATCGTCGGGGCCGACCAGATCGTTACGATGACCGGGACCGGGACTGGAGGCCTTGCGCCAAGGAAGGCGGGTATTGCGACTTCTATGGTCGTAAACGGGTTCGCTATGGCGCAAACGGTCGCTTTATAGAGCGCACTTTCCGTGATGGGGTCGATTGCGGCAATTATTCATTCGGTGATCCGGCACCTGGAAAAGGAAAAGCCTGTTATGTGCTGGACTAAGCACTAAGGCATTCTGCAAGCCCGAAGGTATCCGGTTAGGTTGCCTTCGGGCTTAATTTATTCGAACGCGCCTGTGTTGCTGCACGCTTTCAATGCGCGGTTACAAGACTGTGTATGATCGAGAACATCGTGCGTGCGCCATCTGCTGCCGCAAGAATGGCCTGCTGCATTGGCCCAGCTGCGCAATCACCCGCAGCATAGACTCCCTTCATTGAAGTCTCATTCATCTCATCGCGCCACAGGCCCCCATCATCGCGTAAATTGAGTGCCAGTCCCGTGACGATGGGTGTTTGGCTTTGAAGTGGTCTTATCCATAGCGACTGGATATCTTCTCGACGTTCATCCTCGAGCACTATTCCACCGATGGTGTGACCATCGCCGCTAAGAACTTCTTTGATAGGCATTGTTACCAAACTGATCTCTGCTCGTGACAGATCTGACAGTTTCTCGGCTGGTAGGTCAGCGCCATTGGTGAAGACGGTCAGGCGACCGGCCCAGTTTTTGAAGAACGCGGCGTGATCCAGCATTGCTGTTGTTTCCGCAAGTACACCCCAATGCTCGCCGCGATGCTCAAAGCCATCGCAGAAGGGGCAATGATGAACACCGCGGCCCCAGTTTTCCGCAAGGCCTTCAATGGCCGGAAGCTGATCCGTCACACCAAGGGCGAGGAGAATTTTGGGCGCAGAAACAACGTCTCCATCGACCAACTCTACTGAGTAGCCTCCATCTGTTGGCCGGATGGCCTGAGCAAGGCTTTCGCGATAGGTCACTGTTTCATAGCGTGATAGCTCTTCACGCGACACCTTCCGAAATTCTTGCGGCAGGATACCATCCCGTGACAGGTAACTGTGCATGGCGGGCGCTTTTCGATTTCGGGGCTCTCCGCCATCGATGATGAGCACTTTGCGCAGTGCGCGGCCAGCAATGAGGGCTGCTGAAAGTCCAGCGGGGCCGCCGCCGATGATAATGGTCTCGTAATTTTGCATGATTGTTATCCGGTCATCTTGATTGCCGTTGAGGGAGTCGTGCCAAAGCAGCTTGGTCAAACTGTCGTTGTGAACTCCGAAAACGGTGCTTAATCGTATATGACACAACATAAGTTACATGAAATGAGAGAGTCAATAGTCATGTAACTTCACTTGTATCAATTTGCTTTCTGGCCAGAAATGCCCGATAATCAAGCTCGTCTTTTCAGGCCGATACAAAGAGTGAAAACATATGAGGCAGGATAGCCGGCTCTCCCGCATGTTGCATGTGTTGATCCATATGGATCACCACGACGGCGCCATGACTTCAGAAGAAATCGCATCAATGCTGGATACCAATCCGGTGGTGATCCGACGCACTATGGCTGGGCTACGTAAGGAGGGCTATGTGCATTCCGAGAAGGGGCATGGCGGTGGCTGGACACTGGCGCGACCGCTGGACCAACTGACCTTGTTTGACATTTATCGCGCCGTTGGCGAGCCATCGATTTTCGCGGTCGGCCCCGCCTATGACATGCCCGGTTGTGTTATAGAACAAGCAGTTAACGACAAGCTTAAAAGCGTTTTCAATGAAGCAGAGCAGCTGCTCATGACGCGATTACAAGGCGTCACCCTTGCAGATATCGCGCAGAATTTTTCGGCAAGCATGGCGAGGAATGGCCATTCGGGAAAAGCAAAACGGACCTCTGCCTGAAGCTCGAGCTGGAGATCATTTGCCGGTCGTCTGTTGCCTCCATCTAGTCTAGTCTCCCACAATTTCACGACCATGAATAAGCCACATTAGGACAGGGTTCCTCGCGTTGAAGGCACGTGCAGGGACCGTGCTCCTTGAGGTTGAATCCGCGTAAAACCTCATTCAGCAACGGTTCATGATCACGCAGGTAACGCTTCTGTGAAGTTGCCGCAATTTGCCTCTATTCGCATTCCAGCATGCGCGGAATCGGAAGCAGGCCCTTTGCTTATCAGTTCTGCCTTCCAGAAGGAGAAGGATTTATGTCTATTCGTTCCAAGCTTCGCGCCACTGTTGCGATACCGGTGATGTCGGTCTGTGTTTTCGCACAGCCATCTTTCGCGGATATGCTTTCGCAGCCTTATCAAGTGGCACAGGAAAACAGCGAAGAGCGAGCCCCTCAGGAACAGCCCGTTGAGCAACCACAGGCAGAGGGCGAGCGTCCTTCTGAGGAAGGCCAGGGGCGTCTTCATGCTGAGGAGCAGAAGCAGGCTGAACAGGAGGAAGCGCAGCGTCAAGCCGAAGAGCGCAAGCGTGCCGAGCAGGAAGAAGCGCATCGCCAGGAAATAGAAAAGCAGCAGGCGGAAAAGGCCGAGGCTGCAAGACAGGCTGAAGAACGCAAGGCGGCTGAAGCGGAAACGCAGCGTCAGGCGGCTGAACAGAAAAAGGCCGAGGAAGAAGCTGCCGCACAGCAGAAGGCGGAGCAGGAAGCAGCGGAACGTAAGGTTGAGAAGCAGGACAAGGCTGCTGCCGACGAAGCTGAAAAGCAGGCTGCCGAGCAAAAGAAGGCGGCAGAGCAAGAGACGCAGCGCCAAGCCCAAGAGAAGAAGCCTGCATCGGAAGAAAACGCACCGAAGGGTGATGCTGAACCAGAACAACAGGTTCCTGCTCACAAGAAGCCAGCAGCGAAGGCGCCGGATGCAAACGGTGCATCGGAAGAGACTGCCAAGGAGCCTGCGGAACGGCCAAAGAAGAGGCCGGCTCCTGCCGACGATGCACAGGCACAGAAGCCAGCGACACAGCCGGAATCTGCACCTATTCCGGTGCAGCCGACCGAACCGCAGACTGGTGAAGTCAATCCCGTTCAACCTGCGGAACAGCCAGCTGTCAAAGAACAGCATGGAAAGAAGAATCGCGAGCCGTCGTCGGTAGAGCAGCAACCAGTGGAGCAGCCGCAGGAAGCTGAAAAGAAGCCAGAGCCTGTGCCTGCAATCGTGGACAAGCGCTCAGCTGCCGAAAAGGAAGCAATCGCGAAAGATCCATCGAAGACCGACGAAACGGTGGTTCTACCGGTCGAAAATGGCGCTGCCATTCTCGATAGCGACAAGGATGCCGATAATAGCGGTGGCAATCAGGCCCGAGAGCAACGTCGCAAGCAGCGTGGTCAGCAGCGTGAAGCCGAAGCCTCAGCGCCGCCCCCCGCAGACGACGCATCCGCTCAGATCGCCATCCCAGAGCAGATCAAGGCCGATCTTCCCAAGAAGATTGAAGCCAATCTGAAGGAAAAGGGAAAGCGTGTCGACGAAGCACCGGCTTTCGTTGTCCCGGAAACCACAAATATCGTGAACAACACCGTTGTTAACAACACGGTCGTCAATAACACGACGGTCAACAATGTGACGAACAACGTCAGCAACGTGAAGGTGCTTGAGCAGGTCGACAACCGCGTTGTTATGGATGTCGGCGACCGGATGTTTGTGCGCGGCGATGACCGCCCACGTCTGCGCCACAATGCCGAAGAAGCCTATTATGATGAGCTGCCACGCGGCCGCATGCGCGAAACGATTGTGCGTCCCGGTGGCTACCGTGTGGTCACTGTTTATGACCGTTATGGTGATGTTGTGCAGCGCTCCCGTATCGACCGCGATGGCAACGAGTATCTGATGGTCTATGCCCCCGACTATGAAGATACGCGGCGTGCCGCCATCGCCGATGTTGGTTACGATCTGCCACCGATGCGCCTCACGATCCCTGTCAGCGATTACATCATCGACGTAACAGACGACCGTGATCGTGACTTCTATGACTTCCTGTCCATGCCACCTGTCGAGCGTGTTGAACGCGTCTACACGATTGATGAAGTGCGTCATTCGGCACGTCTGCGCGATAAGGTGCGTCGTATTGATCTGGACACAATCCACTTTGCGACCGGTAGCGCTGAAGTCTCGCTTTCACAGGCCAAGACGCTGCGCAAAGTGGCCGATGCCATGCAGAAAGTACTTGCCAAGGACCCCGGTGAAACTTTCTTCATCGAAGGTCACACGGATGCTGTCGGCTCTGATCGGTCGAACCTCGTTCTGTCAGACAAGCGCGCAGAGTCAGTCGCAAGCCTGCTGACGGAAGTCTATGATATTCCGGCTGAAAATCTCGTTACTCAGGGTTACGGCGAACGGTTCCTGAAGATCAAAACTGATGGACCGGAACAGGAAAACCGCCGTGTCACCATCCGTCGTGTAACGCCGTTGGTTCGCCCGGTAGCGCAGCGCTAACCACCGGTGGCGCATCACAAACAACTGCTCAGGCCGCATGACAAATGCGGCCTGAACTATAAAGATCAGTCTCCCAGAACCTGTTTGTCGTCACCGTCGCGGGACCGGACAAGCTCCTCCTTGATCTGACGGAGCACATGAGCAGAGCGACTACGGTCAGCATAGGCAACCATGTTTGCCAGGATATCGATAGTCGCCAGATAGGCGTAGCGGGTGGATGTGGGGCGAAAGATATTCTTGCCTTCATCAAGATCGATTGTGATCACCAAGTCAGAAGCCTGTGCAACGGGAGAGTTGCTCTGGGTTATCGCAATGGTGGGAATAGCGCGGGCGCGCAGCAAATCCATGCAATGCACCAGATCACGGTCACGTCCCGTGATGGATGAACCAATGACAACTGTTCCCGGTTGGGCGGCAGCGGAAAGCATATGGTTCATGCTGTGATCGGTTGATGCATTGATACGACATCCAAGGCGGAACAACCGGTTGTGGAGTTCGTTGGCGATCATGGCCGAGTTGCCGGTTGCACCGAAGGCTTGAATAAAATCAGCCCCACGCAGCAAATGGGCAGCCTTTTCCATGGCAACCAGATCGAGTTGGCGGTGGAGTTGAAAAAGCGCGTTCTGCGCTTTGGTGATAATGTCTTCCGCTACTTCTTCTACCGTGCTGGTTTCCGTCTCCGGCATCAGATAGCGCAAGCCGACATAGGTGATTTTGGCCAGCTGTACCTTGAAGTCGGAATAACCCTGGCAGCCGATCCGCCTGCAAAATCGCGTTACCGTCGGCGGAGATACGCCCGCTTTCTCAGCAAGCTCTCCAATGGAGGAATTGACGACGAAATCGACATTTTCAAGCACAACAGCAGCGAGCTTTTTCTCAAGACCGGAAAGCCTGCCTTCCTTGTCCGACAATGCGTGAATGACGTCCATGGGATCTCCGGTCGGGTTGCAAACTCCATTTGGCAGATGATCTGCCAAGTTTATACTCTGAAAAATAATTACATAACTATGGAAATTTTCTACGTTCTGATTAATGATTATCTCTCAATTGCGGTCAATCAAGAAAATAATATACACCGCCATCGAAAATCGCGTCGCACATCCGAGAGAGGCACTCTATGACGTTCCCCTGGCCAGAAGCAGGCACGCCACTTGAAAGCATCCCCACCCCAATGCCGGTCATCGATGAAGATCGTATGACTGCAAACATTGCGCGCGCGCAGGCTTACTTCGAGCAACATGGGAAGGCTTTTCGTCCGCACATCAAGACGCATAAGATTCCGTCTGTCGCACAGCAACAGGTAGAAGCGGGAGCCAAAGGCATCAACTGCCAGAAGATCACGGAGGCGGAGGTTTTTGCCGAGGCCGGTTTCGATGACATCCTCATCACCTATAATATTCTGGGTGCAGCGAAACTTGCGCGGCTGAAAGCGCTCAATGAGAAAATTGGTGGGTTGAAAGTGACAGTCGACAGTGACGTCACGATAAAAGGACTTGGTGAGACGTTCAATACCGAGCGGCCACTCGCCGTTCTGGTGGAATGTGATACGGGCGGCAAGCGTTGCGGTGTACAGACGCCTGATGCTGCAGTGGCGCTGGCTGAATTGATCTCCGCGCAGCCGGGCTTACGCTTTGCCGGGATTCTAACTTATCCGGCGGCGGGTGGGGCAGAGCGGGTCGAGAGTTTCATCGTCGAGACGATGGAAAAGCTTGCCTCGAAAGGAATAGATTGTCCGATCCGTTCCAACGGCGGCTCACCGGACCTTTATTCCGCCCATCTTGTGCCATCGGCGACCGAACACCGTGCCGGTACCTATGTCTACAACGACCGCAGCATGGTTCGGGCAGGGCATTGCACCCATGACGAGCTTGCCATGCATATTCTGGCGACTGTGGTTTCGAGGCCTGCGCCGGGCAGGGCGGTTCTCGATTGCGGCTCCAAAGCCCTGACATCGGATCTTCTGGGCTTTGTGGATCACGGCGTCATCGAAGGGTTTGACGGCGCACGGGTTGTCACCCTTTCGGAAGAACATGGTGTGGTTGATCTGACGGACTGCAAACAGGAATTTCCGCCGGTAGGAGCCGTTGTCCGCGTCATCCCGAACCACACATGTGTCGTCAGCAACCTTTTCGACAGGATGGTTTTTCATCGTAATGGCGTGGTGACTCGTGTTGAAAATGTTGCTGCGCGTGGCACCGTTTGGTGAGTTACGTGTTGTTCGTGGTGTGAATTGACAGCGCACTCCAAAAATAATGAACAGAACTTATGAAAAAAGAGCCGGATTTTCCGGCTCTTTTTTCATCTGATAAGTAAAGTTATCTCGTTCGACACGTTGTTCCTGGCGCCAAAGGCCTTGAATGAATGTGGATTTTCGACTTGGCTTTGCTGAGAGATATCTACTGCAACGTGAAAATCAATTTCACAAATTTTCATTCATCAGCCTGGCGATGGGTCTGGATCACGATATCCGGTTGACACAGCCAATATTCGACGCATTATCAAGAAAATAAATTACAGAAAATAATCAAAGGGCGAACACAAGGCGGAGACCATTTTCATAGACCGATTTCAATTGTTGTGCCGGCAGGGTCGCTGGACTGCGTGAACTGCTCCTTGTGTGCAGGACATGGAAACACTCTTGAAGCCAGCACGCGTGATCGTGAGATCGTGTGCGTGATCATTTCCCAATAATACGTCCTTTGCTGAACCCGTGCACCTGGAACCAACACATGCGCATATTCACAGCCTCGATGGCTACGGAAACGAATACATTTTCCCCCGTTCCAACGGACATGGATGCATTCAAGGCTGCTTTTTATGCCGGGCCGGGCGAGCACCCGGAAACACCGACTTTATGTTCATCGGTTGTGCCTATCTTGCGACGCCGCGGCAAAGCTGAAGGTTTCACGGTTATTGAAGGCACGTCCTGCTGGGCTGAACCTGCCGGTCTCATTCAACGCCAGACCTATGAGACGCTGCGTGATACAATTCTGGCAGAGCTGGATGCAGCACTGCCTGTGGATGCTGTCGTTCTGGGGTTGCATGGTGCGATGGTGGCGCAGGGCTATGATGATCCGGAAGGGGACTTTCTGGAACGAGTGCGCGCAATCGTTGGTCCTGATATTCTGGTTGCTGCCGAATTCGATCCGCACAGTCACCTGACCGCAAAACGTGTGGCCAACCTTAATATCATGGCAACGTTCCTTGAGTTTCCGCATACGGATTTCGAAGAGCGTGGAGAGCATGTCGTTGATCTGGCTCTCAGGACGCTGCGTGGCGAGATCAAGCCGGTCATTTCGACCTTCGATTGCCGCATGATCACTATTTATCCCACCAATCGCGAACCAATGCGGTCCTATGTTGATCGCCTCGTGTCTATGCAAGGGAAGAACGGCATTCTGTCTGTTTCCGTGATCCATGGTTTTATGGCCGGTGATGCGCCGGAGATGGGAACGCGGATCGTTGTCGTTACCGATAATGACAAGGCCAAAGGTGACCAGCTCGCACGCGAGCTGGGTCTTGAATTGTACAGCATGCGCAAACTCACCGCCATGGAGATGTTCGATACAGAAACGGGTCTCGACCGTGTGCTGGACGTACGCGCCAGCGATCCGTCGCGTCCTGTTGTGATCTCCGATATCTGGGATAATCCGGGCGGCGGCGTCGCAGGAGACGCAACCTATATTCTGCGCCGTATGTTTGAACGCAAGCTCGACAATTTTGCTGTCGCCACCATCTGGGATCCGGTTGCCGTCGCCTTTTGTCATGCGGCTGGCGAGAAAGCTGAGCTGGACATCCGCGTCGGTGGCAAATCTTCATGGCAGGGCGGGGAACCGCTGGATTTGCGCGTTACCATACAAAAGGTGGCGGATGCAGGCTGGCAGAGTTTCCGCAACAGCCGGGTCAATCTTGGGCGCGTCGCGGTGATCCGTCCCGTTGGAACACAGATCGATATCATTTTGATTACCAGCCGATCCCAAACCTATGAGCCGGATATTTTCACTAACCTTGGGATCGACTTTGCCAACAAGGATTTCCTGGTCGTGAAGTCAACCAATCACTTTCAGGCCGGGTTTCAGCCGATTGCATCGGAGATCGTCTATATCGCGGCGCCGACATCATATCCAACCAATCCGGCAGTCACGCCATACAGGAAAGCAAGTCTGGAACTCTGGCCACGGGTCGCCGATCCGCTGGGGCTGGACTAACAACAGCGAACCATCAGTCCATTCAATTATAAAAGGGGAGTTACAATGAAGAAACGTTTCCTGCTTGCGACCACCGCAGCACTTCTATGTTCAAGCGCGATTGCTTTCGCGCAATCATCGGATGGTATTCTCACCATCGCGACCATTGGCGAGCCGCCAACGCTGGATGCGATGCAGACCCCAACCGATATCGTTTTGACGATTGATCAGCATATCTTTGAGACACTTTACACCTATGATGAACAGTGGAAATCGGTTCCATTGCTCGCCGCTGATATGCCGAAAATCTCTGAAGATGGTTTGACTTACCGGATTGCGCTGAGAGAAGGGGTGAAGTTCCACGACGGCAGCGACTTTGACTCCAAGGACGTCGTTGCATCCTTGAAGCGATGGATGGAAATCAATTCCAAGGGCAAGCAGGTTGCCGGCATCGTGGACAGCCTGACTGAAGACGGCGACCATGCTATCATCATCAAGCTCAAGTCGCGTTATGCGCCGCTACTCGCGACGCTCTCGCAGGCGTCGATTATTATCCCGTCGGAGACAATCGCCGATACGCTGACGAAGTTCGTCGGCACCGGACCCTACGCGCTCAAGGAACGCAGGCCGGATCAGTACACGCAGCTCGTACGTTTCGATGATTATAAATCCCCGGAAGGCGAGCCAAGTAACTATGCAGGCAAGCGCGAGGCCATCGCAAAGGAACTGCGCTTTGTGCCTGTTCCCGATGCGAATACACGCGTTGAGGGGCTGATTTCCGGTCAGTTTGATTTCGCAGATTCGCTTCCCGTCAGCGCCTATGAGCGCGTTGAGGCTAGTGGCAAGGCGAAGCCGGTCATCTTCAAGAACTCCGGCTGGGCTTCCATGAATATCAACATGAAGGAAGGCGCGCTCGTCAAAAAGGAACTGCGTCAAGCGGTGCAAGCTGCACTCAACGCGTCAGACATGATGCTCGCAGCCTTTTCCGATGACCGCTTCTACAGCGTCGATAGCTCGATTTTCCCGGAAGGTTCGTTCTGGCACACTGAAGCAGGCGTCGCCCGTTATGGCGAAGGTGATCCGGAAACAGCAGCCAAGCTCCTGAAGGAGGCCGGATATGACGGCACGCCGATCCGGCTCTTGACCAGCCGTCAATATGAGTTCCATTACAAGATTGGTGAGGTGGCGAAAGCCTATCTTGAGGCAGCCGGTTTCAAGGTGGATATGCAGGTTGTCGATTGGGCTACGTTGACGACACGCCGTGCGGACCCGAAGCAGTGGGACGTCTTCATCACCCATTCGAATTTCCCTGGCGATCCGACGACCATTAACACTATCACGGATAGCTATCCGGGCTGGTACGTGTCGGACCAGAAAGCCAAGGCTGTCGCTACCTATATGGATGCGACGAGCGATGAAGCAAAGCAGAAGGCGTGGGAAGGCATCCAGACCGTCATCTATGATGACGCGCCGCTCTATAAGGTCGGTAATTTCAATGCGCTTTCCGGCGTTGCGGATGGGGTTTCGGGTTATACGCCAACCTACTGGCCGCATTTCTGGAATGTAGCCCCGAAGAAGTGAGGCAAACCATGTCGAGGATCGTCCGGGCACTGTTGCACCGTTTGATAGGCATGGCCGTCGTGCTTGCCCTTGTTGTGACAGTTGTATTCGTCATTGTCCGGGTCACGCCCGGCGATCCTGCTGCCGTTATGCTGGGGTCTGATGCGACCCCGCAGGACATCGCAGATTTGAGAGCACGGATGGGGCTGGATGCGCCCCTTCTGGTGCAATATGGCCAGTTCGTGCTGGGCATATTCCAGGGCGATCTAGGTCAGTCCATTTTTCTCAATCAGCCCGTGACGCAGGCCCTTGCTTCACGTGCGGAGCCCACATTCTTCCTCACGCTGTTTTCGATACTGATTGCAGTGCTGATTGCCTTGCCCGTTGGGGTTTTCTCTGCGGTGAAACGAGGCACCTTCTTTGACCAGACTGTGGTGGTGCTGACAATGGTGGCAGCGAGTGTACCCAGTTTTTGGTTGGGCCTCCTCCTCATTCAGATTTTCGCTGTACAATATGGCTGGTTCCCGGCGTCAGGTTATGGTGGTCCGGATACGAGCTTTCTGGAACGATTACATCACCTGATTTTGCCTGCTGTGGCGCTTGGGGTTGTTAATTCCGCAATGATTACCCGCTTTACACGCGCTGCCATGCTTGATGTGTTGGGGGATGACTATGTGCGCACTGCCCGTGCAAAAGGTGCCAGTGAACGCCGTGTGATCCTCAAGCATGCATTCAAGAATGCGCTTGTGCCTATCATCACCGTCATCGGCCTTTCCATTGCAATGCTGGTTGCTGGCGCCGTCGTGACGGAGACAGTGTTCGGCCTGCCCGGCATTGGCAATCTGGTGGTGTCGGCGGTTTTGCGCCGCGACTATCCGGTTATCCAAGGCACGCTGCTTGTCGTCGCCGCCATCTATGTCCTGATCAATTTTGTGGTCGACATGCTCTATATTCTTGTAGATCCGAGGGTACGCCTGTGACGCTCGCTTCCATTTCCTTGCCCTTTGCATCGAGCTTGCGTCGTCTGTTTGGCAACCGTGCAATCATGCTCGGCTCAATCATTCTGCTTATCGTGGTGCTGGCAGCGATCCTTGCGCCATGGGTTGCGCCTTATGCCCCCAACAAACTGTCGATCGTCAACAAGCTGCACGGACCGTCCTTAACGCATCTATTCGGCACCGACGAGTTCGGGCGCGACATCTTCTCGCGTGCCATTTATGCGGGGCGTATTTCGCTGCTCGTCAGCCTCGGTGTGGTTGTGATCTCAACCGTGCTGGGTGTCATACTGGGTGTCACAGCCGGATATTTCCGCAAGCTGGATACGCCTATCTCCAGATTGCTCGACGCAATGATGTCCTTTCCGGATATTCTGCTGGCGATTGCGCTTGTTGCAGCACTAGGTCCTTCGTTGATGACCGTTATCATCGCGCTTGGGATCACCTATGCGCCGCGTCTGGCGCGTATCGTGCGCGGCTCGACACTGGTGATCCGGGAGATGCCCTATATCGAGGCTGCAATTTCGCTGGGGCTTCCGACCTGGCAGATATTGTTGCGTCACGTGCTGCTCAATCTGGCCTCTCCCATTCTCGTGCAGGCGACGTTCGTTTTCGCTTCGGCAATGCTGGCGGAGGCAAGCCTGTCCTTCCTGGGAGTTGGCGTTTCGGCTGACATGCCGACCTGGGGAACCATGTTGGCGTCGGGGCGGGAATATATGAACAACGCGCCCTGGCTCATGCTGTTCCCCGGCCTCGCCATCGTCTTTTCCGTCCTCTCGCTGCAACTTGTCGGCGACGGCTTGCGTGATCTGGTCAATCCGCGTCTCGCAAAGGAAAGCTGATCATGTTTGAAGAGCATAGCGGCGAAATTCGTCCTGTTCTGTCGGTTGAAAACCTGACAACTTCGTTCAAAGCAGCGGACGGTTGGCGACCCGTAATCCGCAACATCAATTTCCATGTGAACGCTGGCGAGACGGTTGCAATCGTGGGGGAAAGTGGGTCAGGCAAAAGCGTCACCGCACTTTCCACCATGCGGCTGCTGCCGCCTGCAAAATCGAAGTCGGAAGGCCGGATTTTGCTCGATGGGCGCGATCTCCTGCAAGTATCGGAAGCCGAAATGCGCTCAGTGCGCGGTGGCTCCATCGGAATGATTTTTCAGGAGCCGATGACCTCGCTCAATCCGGTTTTCGCGATTGGCAATCAATTGGCTGAAGCCTTGGTGCTTCATCAAAAACTGAGCTGGAAGCAGGCTGAAGACGAAGCCGTTCGTCTCATGGAGCGCGTCCGTATTCCTGCGGCTCGCTCCCGCCTGAAAGAATATCCGCATAAGTTTTCCGGCGGCATGCGCCAGCGTGTGATGATTGCAATGGCGCTCGCCTGTCGCCCAAGGCTTTTGATTGCCGACGAGCCAACGACTGCTCTGGATGTAACAATTCAAGCCGAAATCCTGCACCTCATTCGCGAGTTACAGCAGGAAGAGAACATGGCCGTTCTCTTCATCACGCATGATATGGGCGTCGTCGCGGAGGTTGCGGATCGTACTGTGGTCATGTTCCGTGGCGACATGGTCGAGACTGGTCGCACGGAAGACCTGTTCGCTGCACCAAAAGAAATTTATACCAAATCGCTGCTCGCTTCCATTCCGCGTCTGGGGACCATGGGTGCTGCGACAGCGCCAAAGCGGTTTCCATCCGTTGATCCGAAGACCGGAAAAGCCACGGACGGTGTGCAGACAAAACCCGTGTCCGAAGACCGAAAGCCGCTTCTGCAGGCGTCCAATATTGTCGTGCGGTTTGATCTTCCCAACGGTCGCATTCACGCCGTTGAAGATGTTTCGTTCGATCTTCGTCCCGGCGAAACGCTCGCATTGGTTGGGGAATCCGGTTGCGGAAAATCGACGACCGGACGAACGGTCATGCGTCTGCTCCAGCCGACATCGGGAAATATAGTCATTGATGGCCAGGACGTGACCAAACTGGGCGCATCGCAGTTGCGCGAAATGCGGCGCAGCGCGCAGATGATTTTTCAGGATCCGTTTGCTTCGCTTAATCCCCGTATTCGCATAGGTGCGGCAATTGCTGAGCCTATTCTGGCTCATAAGATGATGGGGAAGCGCGAAGCGAAACAGCGGGTCGCAGAACTGCTGGAGCAGGTCGGGCTTTCGGCTTCCGTAGCGGAACGTTTTCCGCACGAATTTTCAGGCGGCCAAAGGCAGAGAATTTCCATCGCACGCGCCTTAGCGCTGAAGCCAAAGCTGATCGTCGCGGATGAGGCGGTGTCGGCGCTCGATGTTTCGGTCAAAGCGCAAGTCGCCAATCTCCTGCTCGATTTGCAAGAGGAAAACGATCTTGCCTATCTCTTCATCAGCCATGACATGGCTGTTGTGGAGCGGATCAGTCATCGCGTTGCTGTCATGTATCTGGGCGAGATCGTTGAGATCGGTCCACGTGAGGCAATCTTCGGCAACCCTCAGCACCCTTATACGCGCCGCCTCATTGCTGCCGTGCCTATTCCTGATCCGTCGTCGCGCGGGCTGGTGCGCCCGGAGCTTGGCGAAGAAATCAAGAGCCCGTTGCGACCGCTCGATTATGTGCCGCCCAAACGCAACTATATTGAAGTTTCGCCAAGGCATCTGGTGCAGGATTTCTCCGAATGGGGTGAGCGCCTGACCGCTGCGTGAGTGATGCAACAATACCAATTGAATGAGGAGCCTAGACATGAGCAATGAAAAGCTGATCCGTTACGAAACCGCTGACAATCAGGCTGGCGGACAGCGACGCCCCTTTGCAAAAGCGGTTCGTGCGGGCGATTTCGTTTATGTCTCCGGACAAGTGCCGACACTTAATGGCGAAGTGGTGGTGGGCAATATCGTTGCCCAGACTGAACAGGTCATCACCAACATCAAGGACGTGCTGGCCCTTGCTGAATGCACATTGGCTGACGTGGTTAAGGTGAATGTCTGGCTTGATGACGCACGCGATTTTTCCAGCTTCAACGCGGTGTTTCAAAAACACTTTATCGATCATCCGCCAGCGCGTTCCACGGTGCAGTCGCCATTGATGATCGACGCCAAGGTGGAGATGGACGTGATTGCCTATAAGCCGCTGGCATAAAGCACGCACGACATTCGGCAAGCCGACCCAGCTTGGCTTGCCGATATTTACTTAGTTCTGGTCCAGCACGCGTGACAGGCTGAGTGCAGCCAGAGTGCAGATTGCACCGGATATCAGATATCCACCGATAAAGATTATGCCAAGGCTGGTCGCCAGGCCAAGAGCGACAAGCGGGGCAAAAGCTGCGCCGACCAGCCAGGCAAGATCCGATGTCAGTGCCGCGCCGGTATAGCGATAATACTGCGTGAAACGGGAAGACACAGCGCCCGAAGACTGGCCGAATGTCAGTCCCAACACGCCAAAGCCGATCAGAATATAAGCATCTTGTCCGGCACTGCCCGCATCAAGCAGGAAGGGGGCGGAAAAGCTGAATATGGCGATGATAATGGCGCCAACCATCAATTCGCTACGTCGTCCAATGCGGTCTGCGACGAAGCCCGACAGGATAATACCGACCACGCCGATCGCGGCGCCAGCTACTTGCACCCAGAGGAAGCGTTCGGCAAGTTGCGTCCCCGAAAGCACAACCCAGCTGAGCGGAAAGATCGTGACGAGATGGAACATGGCAAAGCTCGCCAGCGGCACGAATGCGCCGAGCAGGACATCAGTGCTATGTTTGCTCAGCATTTCAAATACCGGCCGTGGTTGCAATTCCTGTGCTTCCATCGCCGCGCCAAATTCACTGCTTGCAACGATGCGAAGACGGGCGAATAGCGCAACGACATTGATTGCGAAGGCGACAAAAAATGGATAACGCCAGCCCCATGCGAGGAAGTCCGCTTCGCTGAGATTATGCACGAAATAGGCAAATAGAACGCTGGCGAGCGCAAAACCGATAGGCGCTCCCAATTGCGGTATCATTGCATACCAGCCCTTTTTACTCTGGGGTGCGCTCAAACTGAGCAGTGAAGCCAAGCCATCCCAAGCACCGCCGAGCGCGAAGCCCTGTCCAAGTCTAAACAGCGCGAGTAGAAACACGGCCCAGTATCCGATCGTCTCGAAGCCGGGCAAGAATGCGATGGATGCCGTTGACCCGCCGAGAATGACGAGGGCAAGCGTCAGTTTCGTACCTCGCCCGTACTCGCGATCAATCCACATGAAGATGAAAGAACCCACGGGACGCGCAATGAATGCGAGCGAGAAAACCGCAAACGACATCAAGGTAGCTGTTACCGGATCGGGGGCGAATGGAAAAATCAGCTTGGGGAAAACCAGAATGGACCCGAGTCCATAGACGAAAAAATCGAAGAACTCGGACGTTCGACCGATGACAACACCGATGGCGACGTTGCCCGGAGACAGGGGCTTTCCGTCACTGTGGATGCGTCGCGCGTCTTGTTCAAGACCTGTTGATGTCGGCGTGGCGGACGAACTCATGAAACTCTCCGAGGGAAACGTATCATGTGCTTTATGATGTCGCACCACCGCACGATATCAAGGAACAGGGCAAAAAAAAAGCGGATATAGTTGCCTAAAAGCTGCTTTGCCGCGAAATTTTCACAAACTGAAAAATGGGTCTTCCCGAAACGCGATTGTGCCTTATCATGATTAAAGGAACAGAATGTAGGTCGGGTTTAACATGGACTCATTCTTTAGTTTCATACGAAATACGATCCTAGCCTCGCTTCTTCAGGGGCTGGCCGGGTGCAATATGGTCGTCATGTCCCCGTCAGGGGATATAGCCGCCCAGCAGCGGGACCTCATCGTTATATCGACGATCCTGATGCTGATTATTATTGTGCCAGTTATTTTCCTCACGCTTTTCTTTGCCTGGCGGTACAGGCAGTCTAACAGTGCGGCCAAATATGATCCCGAATGGCATCATTCGACTGCGCTGGAGGTAGTTATCTGGACAGCGCCGCTGCTTATCATCATAGCATTGGGCGCGATCACCTGGGTCAACACGCACAAACTCGACCCTTATAGGCCTCTAGACAGAATTGATGGTGCGCGACCGGTCGAGGCTGGAACAAAGCCGCTAACCGTTGAGGTTGTGGCGCTCGACTGGAAATGGCTGTTCTTCTATCCGGACTATGGTATCGCCACGGTGAACGAGATGGCGGCACCCGTTGACAGGCCGATTGATTTCAAGATCACCGCTTCGTCAGTCATGAATTCCTTTTATATTCCAGCACTTGCGGGCATGATCTATGCGATGCCCGGAATGCAGACGCGGCTTCATGCAGTCATCAACAAGGCTGGTGAATATGAAGGTTTCTCATCCAATTACAGCGGTGAAGGCTTTTCCCATATGCGCTTCCAGTTTCACGGGGTTGATGATTCCGGTTTCGACAACTGGATCAATCAGGTGAAGCAGAACGGTACCGCGCTGAACAGGGATACATATCTCAAGCTTGAAAAGCCAAGTATCAAGGAACCGGTTCGGTATTTCGGAGCGGTCGAAGACGGGCTGTTTCAAGCCATACTGAATATGTGTGTACGTCCGGGCCAAATGTGCATGAGCGATATGATGCATATTGATCGGATGGGTGGCGCAGGCGTCGACAGCCGTGAAAATAAGGCTAAGCTTCAACACGACAATCGCTATAGCAGTGATGCGGCTCAACCCGCAGCAACGGATGTTCAAACCACTCCGAGCACCAATCAGGAACAGGGTCATGACATGCATAATATGCACAACATGCCTTGAAGCTGATTCAGGTCGATGGCGTGACGCAGGTTAGGATAGCTTAAGGTTAGAGTTCAGACGAGTACACAGGTCCAAACATTGAAAACGCGATGATCGCGTGAATATAACTTCGGGAATGTTCTATCATGATTGGCGGTAACAGTCCTACGAGTATGATTTTCGGGCGTCTCACTCTTGAGGCGATACCCTATCACGAACCGATCCTCCTGCTGACCTTCATAGTGGTCGCAATCGGAGGGGTCGCCGTCGTGGGGCTGATCACCTATTTCAAGCTTTGGGGCTATCTTTGGAACGAGTGGTTCACGAGTGTTGATCATAAGAAGATCGGCATCATGTATGTTGTTCTCGCGCTGATTATGCTGCTACGAGGCTTTGCAGACGCAATCATGATGCGTATTCAGCAGGCGCTGGCCTTCAACGGATATGAAGGCTATCTGCCTCCCCATCACTATGATCAGATATTCACCGCCCATGGCGTGATCATGATTTTTTTCATGGCAATGCCCTTCGTGACGGGTTTGATGAACTATGTGGTGCCGCTTCAGATCGGCGCGCGCGATGTGTCGTTTCCGTTTCTCAACAATTTCTCGTTCTGGATGACAACCGGCGGTGCCATCATCATTATGATGTCGCTATTTGTGGGAGAATTTGCTCGTACTGGCTGGCTGGCTTATCCACCCCTGTCCGGTATTGATTACAGTCCTGATGTCGGCGTTGATTATTATATATGGGGCTTGCAGGTGGCAGGTGTGGGCACGACCCTGTCAGGCATCAATCTGATCGCGACTATCGTCAAGATGCGTGCGCCGGGCATGTCATTCATGAAGATGCCTGTGTTTACCTGGACGTCTTTGTGCACCAATGTGCTCATCGTTGCGACATTCCCGATTTTGACAGCAACACTCGCTCTGCTATCGCTGGACCGTTACGTGGGGACGAACTTCTTCACCAATGATCTTGGTGGCAATCCGATGATGTATATCAACCTCATCTGGATTTGGGGACACCCGGAAGTTTACATCCTTGTTCTGCCGGCTTTTGGCATTTTTTCTGAAGTGGTGGCGACATTCTGCGGCAAGCGCCTGTTCGGCTACGCTTCGATGGTCTATGCGACCTGCGTCATCATGATCCTGTCCTATATCGTCTGGCTCCATCACTTCTTCACCATGGGGTCCGGCGCATCAGTCAATGCGTTCTTCGGCATCACAACGATGATCATCTCCATCCCAACGGGTGCGAAGATGTTCAACTGGCTCTTCACGATGTATCGCGGACGCATACGCTATGAAGTGCCTATGCTATGGACCATCGGCTTCATGGTGACATTTGTGATCGGCGGCATGACTGGTGTGATGTTGGCCATACCACCAGCGGATTTCGTGCTGCACAATTCGCTCTTTCTGATCGCGCATTTTCATAATGTGATTATCGGCGGCGTCGTCTTTGGTCTCATGGCGGGATTGGTCTACTGGTGGCCGAAAGCATTTGGCTACAAGCTCGATCCGTTTTGGGGCAAGATGAGCTTCTGGTTCTGGCAGATTGGATTCTTCTTTGCCTTCATGCCGCTTTATGTTCTGGGCCTCAAAGGTGTAACGCGCCGCGTCAGTCAGTTTGAAGATTCTTCGCTTCAGATATGGTTTGTCATTGCGGCCTTCGGCGCGTTTCTCATAGCGCTCGGCATCGCGTCCTTCGTGATCCAGCTCGTTGTCAGCTTCCTGAAGCGGGAGCAATTGCGCGACCTGACCGGCGATCCGTGGGGTGGTCGAACGCTTGAGTGGTCAACCTCTTCGCCGCCGCCGGAATATAACTTCGCTTTCACGCCAGTCGTTCATGACCATGACAGCTGGTATGACATGAAAAACCGCGGTTACGAGCGCCCGCTTACTGGTTATCGTCCCATCCATATGCCGCGTAACACGGGTGCAGGCGTCATACTTGCAGGGTTCAGCGTCGTTCTCGCCTTCGCTCTCATCTGGCACATCTGGTGGCTGGCAATTGTCTCCTTCGTGGCTTTGCTGATCACCGCAATCGGCCATACATTCAACTATAAACGTGACTTCTATATCCCTGCTGAAACCGTGGCGGCGACTGAAGATGCGCGTTCGAAACTTCTCGCTGGATAGGTTGAATTATGACAGAAACACATCTGGACCAAGCCGAGAAGCCGCAGTTCTATCTGACGGAAGACCACCATCCGGAAAACAGCACCATGCTGGGCTTCTGGCTCTATCTGATGAGCGACTGCCTGATATTTGCTGTTCTTTTTGCTACCTATGGCGTGCTTGGTCGCAATTATGCGGCCGGACCTTCACCAGCCGACCTGTTTGATCTCAGCCTGGTCGCTATCAATACGGCGATGCTTTTGCTGTCGTCGATCACATATGGCTTTGCCATGTTGCAGATGCAGCGCGATGACAAGACTGCAACGCTGTTCTGGCTGGGCATTACCGGCATTTTCGGCGCATTGTTTCTTGCTATCGAAATTTATGAATTCAGCCATCTTATTCGCGAAGGGGCCGGGCCGGGCCGTTCGGCATTCCTATCCTCGTTCTTCACGCTTGTCGGTACCCACGGCCTGCATGTTACCTTCGGTATCATCTGGCTGATTACGCTCATGTTGCAAGTCATGCGTCATGGTCTGATCGTCGAGAACCGCAGACGTCTGATGTGCCTTTCGATGTTCTGGCATTTTCTCGACGTTATATGGATCGGCGTGTTCTCCTTTGTATATTTGTTGGGAGTTCTGGGATGAGCGTACAAGGCGAGCACCACGGAGCCCAATCGGGCCATCACGACAATCATGGGTCGGGCGCGGACGAGGTCCATGCGACCTTTGGCGGATACATGACAGGCTTTGTCCTGTCGGTTATTCTCACCGCCATCCCATTCTGGCTTGTTATGGGCGATGTTTTCGCCAGCAAGCAGCTGACCGCCATGCTAGTCATGGGGATAGGAGCGGTCCAGATTGTGGTTCACATGATTTACTTCCTGCATATGAGCCCACGCTCAGAAGGCGGCTGGACGCTGATGGCACTGATCTTTACGCTCATCATCGTTGGTATCGCACTGGCTGGGTCGCTTTGGGTTATGCACCATCTCAATGAGAACATGATGCCGATGAGCCCGGAGATGATGAAGAACATGCCATAGCTGCGGTCCCGACGAACGCGTCTTTTATGACCTGTGTGCTGAAAGCCGCAGTGACAGAATTTCGGCCACAGCGGCAGGAAGTGGACGTTGTGGTAGTTCCTGAGCAGAAACTGCGCCCATTGACGCCTGAACGTCGGCGATCTTGTCAGCAAGAGCGCCTGTCAGACCCAAAGCATCAAGTGTGGCGGCGCTTTCGCGCATTTCGGCTGCCCGGCGTGCACCGTGACGTAGCGTCCGCTCAAACATGTAGTTGACGTTCTGTGGCCATCCGAGGCCCGGGTAACTGGCTGAAAGCGACGAAAGGACGTAGTCGAAGCAACCCGAAGCGGATGCAGCCAGCATCGTCTCGACAGTTAGTGCCTCAAGACCTTTGACGAAGAGAGAACGAACCATCTTGATGGCGGTCGCCGCACCCGGTTCCGGCCCTATAACTTCGAAATTGAAGCCAAGAGAGCGCATGTCGCCAGCCACTATATCCGCCGTTGAACCGGCGAGCAGCACGGGCGTTTGGTGGCCTCTTGGGTCAACGGGCGCCATAACCGCCATGTCGAGATAGGTGGCACCGCTCTTTTCCACTATGGCGGCGGTTTCCTTTTTCCGGTCAGGTGAGACGGAATTGATGTCGATAAACAGCTGACCACTGGAAAGTGCATCCATAACCGCAGCGGCGGCATTGAAGCTCTGGTCGGCGGTAACAGCGCTGATGATCCAGTCGGCATCCGCGATCGCTTCGCCTGCGGTGGGCTTTAATGCAACGCCACGCGCATTGGCTGTGGCAGCAATCGTGCTGTCCGCTTTCAGGTCGTAGGCGGCTATTATTTTGGCGGTGCCGAGCTTTTGCAAGCTGTCCGTAAATGAACGCGCAGCTTCGCCAAATCCAATAAATGCTATTTTCATAGTTCCTCTCAAGACTGGTGTGCCGCCACCAGATCGATGAATTGTTGTTGCGCGGCCGTTGGCATCCAGTTCTTACGTGTGGTCAAGCCAATGGGGCGCTCGGTATGGCTAAGGTCGAGCGGCAGTTGTTTGAGAAATCCGCGAGCGAGTTCCGCCTGTGCTTGAAGATAGGATATGCAGCCCAAATGCTCGGTGCTGAGCAGCAATTCACGCATTAGCACCAGCGAACTGGATTCGATGAGGCTATCCGGTGCGCAGTCGGCATTTTCAAATAGCCGGTCGAAGTGCTGGCGGATGGGCGTTTCGCGGTTGCCGACGATCCAGGGATAGCGCGCCAAATCCTGAACGGTAATGGTGCTTTGGCGCATCAAGGGATGCTCGCTTCCTGCAATTAGCGCCAGCGTATCGGTGAAGAGAACCTGTTGTTCCACATCGTCTATTGGTGTGGGAAATCGTAGCGCTCCAATAAGAAAGTCAATCTCGCCTCGTCGCAGTGCGGAAAGAAGATCGACATAGGGTCCTTCCACAATCTTTATCAGGGTCTTGGGACGCAAAACGCGAAACTTGGCGATTGCCTTTGGCAGAATATAGGACCGTGATAGCGGCATGCCGCCAATCACAACCCGGCCTGCTTCTTCGGACACCGTATCTGCCACATCGGCTTCCGCCTGTTCAAGCTCGGCAAATGCCAATCGCGCAGCCTGTGCCAATTGCACGGTTATGCGGGTGGCAATAATGCCATAGGCAGTGCGTTCGAAAAGCTTGCGTCCAGAGGCATCTTCCAGCTGAGTGATTGCGCGGTGGACGGTGGGTTGGGCCAGATGCAAGCGCCTCGCGGCTAGCGTAAAGTTCTGGGTCTCATGGACAGCAATCAGTGCTTCCAGCTGCGCCGTAGTGACGGTGATGCAAAGACGCGGATTGATGCCGGACAGGATCGGGTCGATCAGTTCGAAAGTGCGCCGCACGCGTGTCGCAAAAGCCTCGCCGTGTTGATTGGCAAAAAGACCTGTGCTGGTGCGGGAAAACAGCGACATGCCAAGCTTGCGCTCTATTTTCGCCAGTGCCTGTGTCACGGCGGGTTGTGAAACATGGCAGGTTTCAGCCGCCCTCGTTACGGAATTGCTGTCGACAGCCGCCAGAAACACGCGCAGATGCCGGAAATTATGACGTGTGTCCGATTGTGAAGACGACGATATGTGTGGGAAGAGCGGTGTTTCAGCGTTCATTTTTTCGAGCTTGCCAAGGGTAGCAAACTCTAGGCTGAGTTTAACGCTCTGTCCACGAGAGACACGGCGATGCGGTGTACTTGGTCGAGACTGATCCATGCGTCAAACCTCACATAACCGCTTTCGAAGCATAAGCGGGAGCGGCGAATATTGCCGCTCCCATCGCCTTTTACTTTGCAGGGTCCTTGACCTGATCGTAGGTCTGAAACTCCGTGTTATAGAGTTCTCCGTCAACTTTCTCGACCTTGCGCATATAGATGTTCTGGACGATATCCCGCGTTGCTGGATCGATGGAAATCGGACCACGTGGGCTGTTGATCTGCATGCCTTTGGCAGCATCGACAAATGTATCGCCGGTTGCATCGCCACCTGTCTTTTCCAGCGTCTTGTAAATCAGCTCCAGTGCGTCCCAGGCGGACACTGCCACCATGTTGGGACGCATGCCGCCGTTTTCCTTTTTGAAGGCTTCCACGAAGGCCTTGTTTTCAGGCGATGCATGGTTCGCAGAGTAGGGACCTCCGGTAATAACGCCGATAGCCGGTTCACCCATATCATTGATGAGGTCATCGTCGGTGACGTCGGCCATGGCGATGACTTTGATACCCGACTTGTCGAGTCCGCGCTCCACAAACTGCTTCATGAAAGCCGCACCCGCGCCGGTCGGTACGAAGACAAAGATCGCTTCTGGCTTTTCGTCTGCGGCGCGTTGCAGAAACGGAGCGAAGTCTGGATTTGCCAGCGGCACTTTGAGCTTGGACAACAGCGTGCCGCCATTGTCCTGCAACGTCTTTTCAAACCATTTTTCGGCATCCGCGCCCGGGCCATAGTCCGACACGATGCTGACGAATTTCTTGGTACCGTTTTCCGGTGCCCATTTGCCGATAACCGCTGCCATCTGCGGAATGGTCCAGGACGTCCGGAGAATGTAAGGCGATGCACCGGGGATTGAAGAAGTGGCTGCCACCATGATGATCTGTGGCACCTTGGCACGCTTTGAAAGCTGCGCAACCGATAAGGCCGTCGGTGTGTTGCCGAAGCCAGTCAGAATGGATACCTTGTCTTTGGTCACCAGTTCCTGCGACAGCCGCAAGGCGTTGTCGGGCGTGCTGGCATCATCCTTGATGATGAATTCCACCTTCTTGCCGCCCGCCGTATCACCATGCGTGGCGAGATAGGTTTTTAGTGCGGCATTGATCTGCCGTCCGTTTGATTGAAAGCCGCCGGTCAGCGGAATGACCACGCCGACTTTGACGGTGTCTTCAGCCTGTGCCAGTGCAGGCAGACCGATTGCTGCTGCTGTCAGCGCTCCAAGTGCAAGTTTCTTTAATCCCATTGTTTTCCTCCTCCAAATTTTACCGGATACCCACGGCTCCGGCGATGTGTTCAAGTTGTCAGCTGGTCCTACGAAAGACCGACACCCAGAAGCTGCCCCAGTGTGTCTTCATCACGGGCCAGCTCGTCACTTCGGCCCGCATAGGCCACAGTCCCGCGGTCGAGAACGATGGCTTCGTCTGTGATGTTGAGTATTTGTTGTGCGTGCTGTTCCACGATGATGGCAGAAAGGCCTTCCTCGCGAACGATCCGGCGGATGGCGGCCAGCAGTTCTTCCACGATGATCGGCGCCAGACCTTCGGTCGGCTCGTCGAGCAGCAGGACTTTGGGATTGATCACCAGCGCACGCGCGATAGACAGCATCTGTTGTTCGCCGCCCGATAGCTGATTGCCCATATTGCCGCGCCGTTCCTGCAATCGCGGAAAAAGCGTATAGACGGCGTCGAGTGTCCAGCGACCGGGCCGCGCAATGGCCGTGATGTTTTCCTCGACTGTCAGTGAGCGGAAAATGCCGCGCTCCTGCGGAACCCAACCGATCCCCGCCGCAACGCGCCGTTCCGGTGCCATGCGCGCTATGTCTTCGCCATCCAGCAAAATGCGCCCGCTGTGAAAGCGGGTCAGCCCGACAATGGTGTTGAGCGTCGTTGTCTTGCCAACTCCGTTGCGTCCGAGTAGCGCCAACGCTTCGCCAGCACGCAAGTTGAAGTTCACGCCATGCAGCACGGTTGCCTTGCCATAACCGGCACAAAGTCCTTCCAGTTGTAGAAGATCAGCCATGCTGCCCGCCTCCAAGATAGACTTCCTTGACGCGTGGATCAGAGG
Source organism: Brucella sp. 22210 (assembly GCF_052045675.1). Lineage (NCBI taxonomy): Bacteria > Pseudomonadati > Pseudomonadota > Alphaproteobacteria > Hyphomicrobiales > Brucellaceae > Brucella > Brucella sp. 22210. Next base: position 43,604 of record NZ_JBQEPD010000006.1, on the reverse strand, counting down.
CGATCTCTTCAACATTTCCTTCCGCAAACAAGGCTCCGGAAACCAGAACTGAAATGCGGTCGGCAAAGCTGAAGACGAGGTCCATATCGTGTTCGATCAGTAGAACCGAGACATCGGCCGGAAGTTTCGCCAGACGCTTGAGCACTTCCTGCCGGTCGGCCTGCGGCACACCTGCCGCGGGTTCATCAAGCAGCAGAACTTTCGGTTCGCAAGCGATGGCAAGGGCAATTTCCAGCAGGCGTTGTTTGCCATAGGGCAGGGACGAGCAGGTGGAATCCATGACGTTTTCCAGCCCGAAGTCCTCGACCAGCCGCGCAATTTCGTCGTCGATCCCGGGCAAGGCACCAGTGCGGCGATACCATTGGGTGCCATATCCTCGACGCTCATTGATGACGAGCGCCAGACTTTCAACGACGCTAAGCTCGGCGAAGAGCTGGTTGATCTGGAATGTGCGCACCAGTCCGCGTTTCACACGCTTCTCACGCGAAATGGTCGAGATATTGGCCCCATTCAGACGAATTTCGCCTTGTGACGGGGTAATCACGCCGGTCAACAGATTGATCAGTGTGGTTTTTCCGGCTCCGTTTGGCCCGATCAGGGCATGGCGTGCGCCGCGTTCCAGGCGGAAAGTCACATCATTAGTGGCTTTCAGTCCGCCAAAGAATTTGCTGAGATGAATAGTTTCCAGTGCGGCGACGGTCATTGTGTGGCCTCGCGGGATTTCTGAGTGCGCCGCGACAGCCGTGCCGAAAGCGCGCGGATGAATTGACGAGGACGGTCGCGCCCAAACAGAACGAAAGACACGAGAAGGACGCCGAGCCAGAACTGCCAATATTGTGGTGTCACGGATGACAAGGCGTCCTGGATCAGTTCGTAGACGAGTGCGCCAATCAGGCCGCCATAGAGATAGCCGGTGCCGCCGATGACTAGCACCATTAGACCGTCTGCCGATTTCTGGAACGACAGAACATCGAGCGAAATGAACTGCTGTGTCTGGGTGAAAAGCGCACCCGCTATGCCGGCATAGGCACCGGCAATGGTGTAGATGGTCACCAGTCGGGAGCGCACGGGAACGCCGACTGCCGAAGCGCGCAGCGGGTTTTCGCGGATCGCTTGCAGTGAATAGCCGAAAGGCGAGAAGACGATGAGGCGGGCAAGTACGAACAGCACGAATAATACGGCCAGACTGTAGGCGTAGCCGGTGTGGCCAAACAGATCGAACTCGAAGACGCCGAAGATTGGCTCGATGGTAATGCCTTGAAGCCCGTCCGCGCCTCCTGTCAGCCAACTCGCCTGATTGGCGATTTCATGACACACGGCAGCAACGCCGAGGGTCACCATGAGGCGGGTGAGGTCGCCGCCGCGCAGCAAGAGAAAACTGGTGGCGAAGGCCAGAAGTGCACCGGAGACAGCGCCGACAGCGAGACCCGTCAGCGGTTCGCCGGAAACATAGATCGAGAACAGGCCGCTGGCATAAGCGCCGACGCCGTACATTGCAGCCTGTCCAAGGGTTACCACGCCGCCATAGCCGAGGATGAGGTCGATAGAAAGCGCCAGAATGGCAAAGCCGACGACCTCGATCAAAATGAGATGCTGGTCGGGAAAGAGGAACCAGGCGGCGACCGCTGCAACCCAGAAAACGGCTTCAAGTAATCCCCAGCGGGTTCTCCGCTTGAGGCTCTGCGCGACATCAGAGGCGGAAACAGTCTGTGTCAGGGCATTATTCATCAGCTTGCCCTCGCAAAGAGGCCCTGCGGACGGAAAACAAGCACCGCAACCAGAACGATATAGATGATGAAACCGCCGAGCGCCGGGACGTAATATTTGCCCATCACATCGGCGATGCCGAGCAAGATCGACGCGACAAGTGGCCCGGTCATGCTGGATGTGCCGCCGATGGAAACGACGATCAGGAAATAGACCATGAATTTCAAAGGAAAGGTCGGGTCTAGGCCGAGGATTTCTGCACCCAGCGCTCCGCCCAGTCCAGCCAGACCAGAGCCGACAGCAAAGGTCACTGCGAAAACGGTGTTGACGCGAATGCCAAGTCCGCGCGCGACACGGCGATCATCGACCGAGGCGCGCAATTGGCTGCCGAAACGGGTCTTCGCTAAAGCCAATTGGAGCGCTATAGCAAGAGCGCCACACACGACAATAAGAAATGCACGATAGATGCCGATGCCCACGCCAGCAATTTCTACCCGTCCGCGCAGGAACTCAGGGAGATTGAGGATCTGCTGCTGTGATCCCATCAGATAGTCGATTCCGGCCACGGCGATGAAAACAATGCCGATGGAAAACAGCACCTGATCGAGATGCGATTTTTCATAAAGACGGATATAGAGCGTCTTTTCCAAGATGACCCCGGCTATAGCCGTCACGATGAACGCGATGGGTAGCGTCGCCAAAAAAGGCACGCCAATACGGTTCGTGAGAATGACGGTGACATAGCCTCCGGCCATGGCGAAAGCGCCATGCGCGAGATTGATGAAATTCATCAATCCTAGCGTTACCGCCAATCCGCATGACAATACGAATAGCAGCATTCCATAAGCTACCCCGTCGAACAAAAGGGTAAGCATTCTTCCTCCCTGTCGGATCGCGCCGAAAGGCGCGCCTCTCTATCGGATGATCGGAAGCAGCCATGCACTCGCGGCGCTTCCAATGCGTCCTGATTGGCTGTCAGGATTATGGAAAGTGCGCGTCAAACCCATTTAGAAATGGGCGTGACGACATAAGAAAATGCTATAGTTGGAATGGCACACATCGACGGGTTGGATTTATCTATAGCAAAAACTTATCATGTTGCGCCCATAACCAAATTGGAATGTGGCGCGGTCTGTTGTGAAGTTTCCTCAGATTAGAGGAGAGTTTCATGACCGAGAAAAAGACGGCGCTCGTTATCAGTGCGCATGCGGCCGATTTTGTCTGGCGCTGTGGCGGGGCAATCGCGCAGCACGCCGAGCTTGGATATAACGTAACCGTCGTCTGCCTTTCCTTTGGTGAGCGTGGAGAGTCAGCCAAGCTCTGGAAAGATGCAGGCATGACGCTGGAGCGCGTCAAGGCGGCGCGCCGTGCGGAATCGGAAAAGGCGGCAAAGGCTCTTGGTGTGCATGACCTCGTTTCGTTCGATCTTGGCGACTATCCGCTGCGTCTGAACGATGAGGACAAGTTCAAGCTCGTCGATGTAATCCGCGATGTGCAGCCGGCTTTCATGCTCAGCCATTCGCAATATGACCCCTACAATACCGACCATATGTATGCGACCGAGATTGCGCTTGAAACGCGCATGATCGCACAGGCCTGGGGGCATAAGCCGGGTGAGAAAGTGCTTGGCGCGCCGCAGCTTTATCTGTTCGAGCCACACCAGACCGAACAGATGGGCTGGAAGCCTGACACGTTTTTAGACATCACGTCGGTATGGGACAAGAAATGGGCCGCCATCCAGTGCATGGAAGGGCAGGAACATTTGTGGGCCTATTACAAGAATGTCGCCGAAAATCGCGCGAACCATTTCATGCGCAATTCGGGCGGGCAGTCCGGTGGTCGCAAGGCAAAATATGCCGAAGGCTTCCAATCAGTATTTCCACGTACCGTGGATGAGCTTTAAACAGCATGGCGTATGACAGGGAGGACGCCATGGAGCGGAGTTTTGATATTGCCCACCTCGCGCATGTCGAGGTGTATACCGACAAATTCGAGGAAAGCCTCGATTTTTTCACGCGCATCTATGGGCTGAAACTGTCCGGCACGGATGAGCAGTCCGCCTATTTGCGGGCCTGGGACGATTATGAATTTCATTCGCTCAAACTGACCCGGCATCACACCACTGGCGTCGGACATATCGCTTATCGCGTATCGTCGCCGGAAGCGTTGGAGCGCCGTGTGAAAGCGATCAGCGAAAGCGGCTACAAGATCATTGGTTGGGTGGGGGGTGATCGAGGACATGGCCGAGCGTTCCGGTTTGAGGATCCGTTCGGCCATGTCTTCGAGATCTATTGGGATACCGTGCGTTATACGGGACAAGGTGCGGATGCGCCGGTGCTCAAGAACACCGCAAGCGCCTACACCGGCGCAGCACCGCGACGGATCGATCATCTCAATCTCCTGTGCAGCGACGTAACGGAGTTCCGCAGGTTTATGGAAACTTGTCTTGGGTCGCGTGTCACGGAGATGATCCAGCTCGATAATGGTCGCATCGGTGGTGCGTGGTTCACCATCAACAACAAGACCTACGATCTCGCCTGCACGGAAGAGCATGGCGGCGGCCATGCGCGTTTACATCATCTCACCTATGCCACGGATCAGCGAGAAGACATTCTGCGTGCGGCCGACATCTTCCTTCAAAATGGCGTTCATATTGAAACCGGCCCGCACAAGCACGCCGTGCAGGGCACGTTCTTTCTCTATGTCTGGGAACCGGCGGGCAATCGTGTGGAACTGGCCAATTCAGGTGCACGTCTGATCCTCGCGCCGGACTGGGAGCCGATCGTCTGGACGGAGTCGGAGCGCAAAAAGGGACAGGCCTGGGGTCTGAAGACAATTGAGACGTTCCACACCCATGGAACGCCCCCGGTCGCAGGAAGTAACAAGGAGCATTGAAATGCCAGTCGTCGTTCAGAATATTGCGCGGGCCAAACCGCAAGTCATTGATGGGCTGGCGGCGGCAGGTGTGGCAACCGTCCACGAAGCGCAGGGACGCAAAGGTCTGCTGGCAAGCTACATGCGCCCGATCTATTCCGGCGCGCAGGTTGCCGGATCGGCTGTAACGATTTCGGCGGCACCGGGCGACAACTGGATGATCCATGTGGCGATCGAACAGTTGCAGCAAGGCGATATTTTGGTTCTGGCGCCAACAAGCCCCTGCGAGGATGGCTATTTCGGCGATCTGCTTGCCACTTCGGCACAGGCGCGGGGGTGCCGTGGGTTGATCATCGATGCGGGTGTGCGCGATGTGCGCGATCTGACGTCTATGGGCTTTCCAGTTTGGTCAAAGGCTGTCTTTGCGCAGGGAACGGTGAAGGAAACACTGGGATCAATCAATGTTCCTGTCGTCTGTGCCGGAAGCTATATCGAGGCGGGCGATATTATCGTGGCCGACGATGACGGTGTCTGTGTCGTGAAGCGCTCCGAAGCCGAAGACGTGTTGAGTGCAGCACAAACGCGCCTTGCCAATGAGGAAGCCAAACGCGCACGGCTGGCGGCGGGTGAGCTGGGTCTCGACATCTACAAGATGCGCGAACGTCTGGCGGAAAAGGGACTCAAATATGTATGAGGACGGCATTCCCTGCCTCTGGATGCGGGGAGGGACATCCAAGGGCGCCTATTTTCTGGCCGCCAACCTGCCGTCTGATAGGCAACAGCTTGATGCACTGCTGCTGGGCGTCATGGGCTCGCCGGATGTTCGCCAGATTGACGGTATCGGCGGTGCCGACCCACTGACCTCGAAAGTGGCCATCCTGTCGCCTTCCAGCCGCGATGATGCGGATGTGGATTATCTCTTTTTGCAGGTCTTTGTGGACCAGCCACTTGTCAGTGATGCGCAGGGTTGCGGGAATATTCTGGCAGGTGTTGGACCGGCGGCCATTGAAATGGGGCTCGTGGCTGCGAAGGACGATGTGACGCCGGTGCGCATTCACATGGTCAATTCGGGTGAGATTGCGCTTGCCCAGATTTCCACTCCCAACCGTCGCGTCAATTATGCCGGTGATACTGCAATCGCTGGCGTTCCGGGCACCCACGCCGCCGTACCTCTTCTGTTCATGAATGTCGCCGGCTCCATGTGCGGAGCTCTGTTGCCGACCGGCAACGAAATGGACGTCATAGACGGTGTCGAAGCAACCCTTATCGACAATGGAATGCCTTGCGTGATCATGCGCGCTGCCGATTTCGGCCTGACAGGTATGGAGACCCGCGAAGAGCTGGAAGCGAATAACGATCTTAAAGCAAAGCTTGAAGTAATCCGACTAAAGGCAGGCCTATTGATGAATCTCGGCGATGTGCGCGAGGCGTCCGTACCGAAAATGACGCTCGTTTCTGCGCCCACTGCCGGAGGTGCCATATCGACGCGCAGCTTCATTCCGCATCGTGTTCATGCTTCCGTCGGTGTTCTGGCGGCGGTGACGGTCGCGACAGCAACACGCTTGCCCTCCAGTCCCGCAGCTAAGCTGGTGAATGCACCGCAAGATGGCCGCTATGCGATTGAACATCCAAGCGGCGCGATGGAGGTTTTCCTCGATCTGGCGGCAGACGGAACGGTCAAAGGCGCAGGCACGATCCGGACAGCCCGCAAACTGTTCGAAGGCAAGGTTTTTCCGGCGGCGAGTGGGTAGTCATTTGACATGCATTTGATGAATATGCCTGTGTGAGGAGCGAAACAGGCGGGAAACAAATGCTGACATTGCGACAAATCGAAGTTATCCGGGCAATCATGGTGACCGGGACGATTGCCGGTGCGGCCAAACTGTTGAATGTCTCTGCTCCGGGGATCAGCAGGTTCATGAAATATTCGGAAGATTCCCTCGGCATCCGGCTCTTTGATCGCCGCGGCGGGCGTTATGTTCCAACATCACAAGCCCGCAATATCTTCGATCTTCTGGATACGGTGCACCGGAAAATCGATGATCTGCAATCGGCTGTCGCGGATTTAAGCAAGGGCAAGGCGCAAGAACTCTGCGTTGCGTCCGTGCCGAGTATAGCCAATGTGATGGTGCCGCGCGCGGTCGCAAAGCTGCGCGAGCGTTACAGCGATGTTCACCTCGACCTCAACATTCTTAAGATTGAAGAAGCCGTTGACTATCTTCTTCTAGGACGTGGCGAGATCGTTGCGATTTCATCGCGCTTCGATCATCCGCTGATCGAATTCGAGCCGCTGGCAAAGGGGCGGTTGCTTTGCATTGTGCCTGAGACAAGCCCGCTGGCATCGCGCGAAAAAATTACGCCTCGGGAAATGTCAGAACATTCGCTGATCGGCATCAACCCGAAAGACCCGTACGGCGCAATTATGGCGGCGATGTTTACCAATGCGGGTCTCGACTATCGCATGAACATCAAAGCCCGCTTCGGGACGACCGTGTGCAGTCTGGTCGCAGCCGGATTGGGTATAGCGATTATCGACGAATTTACGGTCGCGCATGGCGTGGTGCGAGGCCTGAAAAGCATTCCAATTGACGCGGAGAGCGCCTTTCACACTTATATTGCCTATCGCAACGATCTGCCGCTTTCCGTCTATGCGGAACATTTCATCGATGTGTTGCGCAAGGAAATGAACGCTGTCAGCTCATTCAGCCAGTAATGTCGACGTTCAGATAATTAACATCATGTTATGGATTCATATTCATTTGGTAGGCGATATTATCTCTGCCATTCGCTAATCTGTTCCTGGGAGTGCTCGAATGCGGGCGCGCAGGCTAGGATCAGTGAATTCATGGCATATGGCGATAATGCTCAATCTTTGCAGGACAAAGGGCCGTTTCCAAATGGAGCGACGCGCCTTTTTCCTGTGGTTGGAGATCCGATTAAGCAGGTGCGTTCGCCGGAAGTCATGACGGAACTGTTCCGCGAGCGCAGCGAGAATGCGCTTGTTGTTCCGCTGCATGTTGCGCCATCCAATCTGTCAGTTGTTTTCGCCACATTGAGCGTGGTGGACAATATCGGCGGTTTGCTGGTGACGATACCGCACAAACAGCAGGCCTATGAGCTATGTGCCGGAATGACGGACAATGCCACCTTCATTGAGGCGGTCAATGTTGTTCGGCGCACTGGAAATGGGTGGTACGGCGATAATACTGACGGCATCGGCTTTCTCGATGGCATCGAACGGGAAGGGTTCGATGTGCAAGGGAAAAGCGTCCTTCTCGTCGGATGCGGCGGTGCCGGAACAGCCATAGCGCTGGAAATGCTGAAACGAGGAGCAGCGCGGCTTGCCATTCACGATGTCGACGCTGACAAGCGTGATTCTGTAATCGGCAAACTCAGTGCATGTTATCCGGGTAAGGTTGTCGTTGGTAGCGATGACCCTTTCGGGTTCGATCTGATAGCAAATGCTACGCCGATGGGTATGAAATCGAATGATCCATATCCCGTAAACGTAACAAAGTTGCGGTCAGAGCAGTTTGCTGCTTGCGTGATCACCAAACCGCACGTATCGCCATTTATCGAGGAAGCTAGAAAACGGGGCTGTCAGACGATGATTGGTGCTGGAATGTTCGATGCGCAGGCGGAGGTCCTGGCGGATTTTCTGACCGGCCACGACGGGCACCATGCAGGTTGTGCGCCGTTGCCGACACCCGAAAAAGGGTAGGCTTATCTCTATATCTTGATCTCTATGAACTTAAGGGGAGGAACTAAAATGCATTATCGTAAGAAACTTCTGGCGCTTTCGACGGCAGTTTTTGCGACTTTCGGCGCAGCCCACGCAGAAGACGTGGTCAAACTCGGCATGGTTGTCGAGCTGTCTGGTCCGGGCGCACCGTCCGGCACGAACTGGCGTGACGGCATCAAGATCGCCATTGATGAAGTGAATGCGGGCGGTGGCATTCTGGGCAAGAAGGTCGAGCTGGGCGAGTATGATACCCAGACCGATCCGCAGGTCTCGCGCGCGCTCGTGCAAAAGGCCATTGATGATGGCGCATATGCTATTCTGGGCACGATCTATTCGGGCTCGACGATGGTCAACATGCTGGTTGCACAGCAGAACAGCATTCCGCAATTCGTCGGTTCGGAATCGCCGAGCATTGTCGAAAAGGGCAATCCGTTCGTGTTCCGCACGTCAACCGGCGCTCAGAAGGGCGTTCCAGCACTGACGTCTTACTTCACCGACACACTGAAGGCGAAGAAGGTCGGTGTGGCCTGGCTGAACAACGAGTTCGGCAAGGGCGGCCATGACGTTTTCGTTGAGGAAATGAAGAAGGCCGGTATCGAAATTATCGCCGACGTTGCCTCCGAACAGGCGCAGACTGACTATGCGGCCGACGTTGCCAAGCTCAAGCAGGCCAATCCTGAAGCGATTTTCGTCTATATGAACCAGGAAGAATCTGCACGTTTCCTGATCGAAGCCAAGAAGCAGGGTCTGAAGATGCCTCTCGTCGGCGAAGTAACGCTGACGGAAGCCAAGGTGGTTGAACTTGCAGGCGGTGCTGCGGATGGCGCTATCGCGCATGTTGGCATCACAGCTGCGGCGACGGATGTGCCGGGCATCGGCGAATTCGCCAAGAAGTTCGAAGAAGCCTACAAGCGTAAGCCGACGCATGACGCTTTGAAGGGTTATGTCGGCGTCTGGACCGCCAAATATGTCACTGACATGGTGGGCAAGCTCGACGGTGAAGCATTTGCTGAAAAGATGCATGGTCTTTGCCTGAAGGCGGCTGACTATCCGAAAGTGCTTCTCGACACCTGCTGGGATGACCGCGGAGAAATGTCCCGCCCAAGCTTCATGGTTCAGGTGAAGGACGGTGTGCCGACGGTCATTGGTACTGTTCCGGCAAACTGATCAATCCTTTCAGCAGAGGCGGCGGCCTGGCTGCCGCCTCAGACGGGTAAAGTCATGTCCCAGTTTCTACAGGTTTTGTTATCCGGTCTTGCGACCGGCTCCATTTACGCACTTGTTGCGATCGGTTTCACGCTTGTTTGGCAAGCAGCCCAGACCGTGAACTTCGCGCAGGGTGAATTCGTGATGCTGCCGGCCTTCTTTGTTCTGGCGGCAATGACCATCTTTGGTATTTCGTTCTGGCCCGCTCTGCTTATCGGGCTGGCGGTTGCTCTGATCGTGCTTGGGCTTTTGTTCAAGAAGCTGATCGTTGAACCCATTCTGCCCCATGGGGGTATCACGCTGATCATCGCGACGATGGTCTTGGGCATCTTGCTCAAAGAAAGCGTGAAAGAATTCTATTCCGCTGAAGCACAGCCGTTCCCATCGATGTTCCCGAACGATCCAATCGAGTTTTTCGGCGCGGTTCTCTCATTGCGTGACATTCTCAATCTGGCGCTATCGCTCGGTATCGTCGTTCTGCTAACGCTGTTCCTCAATCGCACCCGCACGGGTCGCTGCATGCAGGCAACAGCCCAAAACCCGGCTGTTGCTGAAATTCTTGGCGTCAATGTCAAGCGCATGATCCTCTATACATTCCTGATCAACGCTGCTCTGGCTGCTCTGGCGTCCTATCTGATCAGCCCCGTCTACCTCGCAAAGTTCTCCAATGGTGAAACACTTGGCCTTATCGCCTTCATTGCGGCCATTGTTGGTGGTTTCAACCAGATCCGCGGTGCACTCGTCGGTGGATTGCTGATCGGCGTGCTCGATAATCTGACGGCGGCTTATGTCACCGCGCAGTATCGTGCCGCTTTGCCATTGGTCCTGTTGATCGTGATTATCCTCGTCCGTCCGCAGGGCATCATGGGCACTTCCGAGGGGAGGGCCGTGTAATGACTGCAAGCAAGCGCAATATTTCAATTGCTGTATTGTTGCTTTTGTCGGTGCTCGCACCGATTGGGCAGGGCAACTACATCATCTACGTTTTAACATCCTGGCTGATCTTCTCGATCGCAGCGATGGGTCTTAACCTGACGCTCGGTTATGCAGGCCAGATTTCGCTGGCGCAGGCGTCCTTCATGGCGATTGGCGCCTATACCACGGCGCTTCTGACGCTCGCCGGATGGCATTGGTTTCTGGCAATGCCGGTCGGTCTCGTGCTTTGCTTCATTGTGGGCCTTGTACTTGGATATCCGGCTTTGCGTGTCAAAGGGCATTTCCTTGCCTTCGTGACGCTTGCCTTCAACACTCTGGTCTTTCTGGTGTTGCGTAACGAAGAGTGGCTGACCGGCGGCAATTACGGTCTCGTCGGCATGCCGCGTCCTCATCTCGGACTGTTCGCCACCACCAAGCAGCTGCCATTCTATTACTTCACGCTCGGCATCACTGTTCTCGCCGCGCTGATCATGTGGGGCATTGTGCGTTCTCCCTGGGGCCGCGCCTTCAAGGCTCTGCGTGAAAACCCAATCCGGGCTGAAAGTCTTGGCGTTGATACACGTCGCATCACGCTTCTGGCGTTTGCCATCGGCTCTGTCTATGGCGGGCTTGCCGGATCGCTGATCACGCCGCTGGTTCAGTTTATCGAGCCGGGTTCATTCGGTCTCGTCCATTCGCTGCGCATTCTGCTTATGGTTGTTGTGGGTGGTGCAGGCTTCTTTTTCGGCCCTTTCATCGGTGCTGCGGTTGTCATCCTGCTGCCGGAAGTGCTCCGCTTCACCGAAGGCTACTATCTGTTCATTTATTCCGTGCTTGTGATCGTCATGCTGATCTTCGTGCCATCGGGTCTGATCGGAGTGTGGGGCAAGTTCCGCGAGAAATTCTGGCCGAAGCGTCAGGTGCGCGGTGACATGAGCGAAGGAGCGCGGCTGAAATGAGCAGTCCTGTACTTTCCGTACGCAATATCGAGAAGCGTTTCGGCGGTATTCACGCCGTTCGCGATGTGTCCTTCGACGTCAATCAGGGTGAGATACTCGGGCTGATCGGGCCGAACGGTTCCGGCAAGTCGACGCTGTTCAACTGCATCCTTGGCCAGCTTCAGCCCAATGCTGGCGAGGTGCAGGTCAACGGCAAGAACGTTTCAGGTATGCGTGCATCCGACCTCAACAAGCTTGGTGTCGGACGAACCTTCCAGCAGCTTTCAGTCTTTCCGAAGATGTCTGTTCTTGAAAACATCATCCTCGCTGGACAGGAACACAAAGGCACTATGGCCTCGCGGCTTTTTGGTCCGGGCGATGCCGGGCTGACCGAGGAAGCGGAACAGATGATTTCATTTTTCCGCCTCAACCATCTTCGCGACGAACTGGCGGGGTCGCTTTCCTACGGACAGCAAAAGCTGGTCGATGCGGCCATGGCGTTCATGGCAGGCCCCAGTCTTGTTCTGCTCGATGAACCGGCCGGTGGTGTCAATCTGACAATGCTTGCCAATCTCAAGGATCGGCTCGTCGCCTATAATGCGGAACATGGAACGACTTTTGTGGTCATCGAGCACAATATGGAGTTTGTCATGAGCCTTTGCACACGCATTATCGTGCTGGCGGAAGGCCGCATCATTGCTGAAGGCAAGCCCGAAGAAATCCGGTCAAACCAGATGGTTATCGACGCTTATCTGGGAGGATGACATATGCTTGAACTCAAAGACCTTCACGGTGGCTATGGAAAGATCACCATTTTGAACGGTGTGTCTTTCTCCATTCCGAAGGGCTCGATTACGACTGTGATCGGCCCGAATGGAGCAGGCAAGTCAACCGTATTCAAGGCGATCTTCGGTCTCTTGAACATCCACTCGGGACAAATCCTGCTGGACGGAAAAGACGTCACGCGCAATACGCCGCGTCAGATGATCGCCAACGGCGTGACCTATGTGCCGCAAGGGCGCAACGTCGTGCCGCAGCTTTCCGTCTACCATAACCTTGAGCTTGGGGGTATCACCTCACCTGATCCATCCAAGGTCCGCGCCCGCATCGAGCAGGTCATGGATCAGTTTCCAATGCTGCGGCAGTTCCGGGACCGTAAAGCGATTGAACTGTCAGGCGGCCAGCAAAAGCAGTTGGAGGTCGCCCGTGCTCTTCTGCTTGATCCTAAGCTCATTTTGATCGATGAGCCGTCCATCGGCCTGTCACCCAATCTCGTTCAGGAGGTGTTTCAAACACTCATTCGCTTGCGCGATCAGGGTGTAACCATTCTCATGGTCGAGCAGAATGCGAAAGCCGCACTCGCGATGTCGGATTACGGCCTGGTTCTCGAACTCGGTCAAACGCGCATGCATGATGAAGCCTCAAAGCTTCTTGCTGATCCGCGCGTGGGGCAGCTGTTCCTTGGCGGACATGTCGAGCATGACGACGCAAAAGTTTGACGTCATCGACGCTCCTGCCAATCGTCTGGGGGAGTGTCCAATCTGGTGTGAGCAGACGGGCACCCTATGGTGGGTCGATGTGCTCACACCAGCGCTCATGAGCTATGTCCCGCAAGCGAGGCAAGTTCAACAGCACAAGGTTGAGGCCCGCCGTATTGGGTCTCTGGCCTTGCGGGAAATAGGCGGCCTTATTCTAGCTTGCGACAATGGTCTATTTGCCTTTGATCCCAAGAGCGGCGAACAGACGTTTCTTGTGGACCCTGAACCGGGTGTCTCAGGTCATCGCAAGAACGATGGACGTGCGGATTGGGCGGGCAATTTCTGGATCGGTACCTTGCGCGAGGCGGATTACGCAGCTGTGGGCGCGCTTTACCGGGTACAACCGGATTATGCCGTATCAAGGGAAGCCGCCGATCTCGCAATTCCTAACGGATTAGCCTTCGATCAAGATCGCAAGCGCATGTATTTCGCTGATACACGTGCCTATACGATCTGGATGCGCGATTATGACCCCGCGCAAAACCAGCTTGGGGAGCCGCAGATTTTCGCAACGACGATTGCGCCCGAACGACCGGATGGCAGCTGCGTTGACGAAGAAGGCTTCGTGTGGAGTGCGATTTACGCTGGCGGCAAGCTCATCCGTTTTGACCCGGGCGGCGCGATAGACCGCGTGATTGAACTGCCCGTCAGCCATCCGACCTGTTGCTGCTTTGGTGGCGAAGCCCTCGATACGCTGTTTGTCACCTCGGCGATTGAGCCCCTTGGCCCTAACGAGCGAACGATGGAACCACTTGCTGGCAAGGTGCTGGCGTTCAAACCGGGCGTTCGGGGACGAGCCGAATTTAAAACCCTACTTTGAAACAACGCGCAATCAATCGACGATACTGGCCCGAACTTGCTGAACGCGGGCGCAACAAAAACCGGAAGCAGGAGAGCACGCCATGAAAACTTCGATAGCAACGGTTTCGATCAGTGGTGATCTGCCGCAAAAGCTCGAAGCTATCGCCAAAGCCGGCTTCGACGGTGTGGAGATTTTCGAGAACGACTTTCTCACTTTTGATGAAAGCCCGCGTCAGGTTGGCCGTATGGCGCGTGATCTCGGACTAGAGATCACGCTGTTCCAGCCTTTCCGTGATTTTGAGGGCATGCCTGAACCGTTGCGCAGTCGCACCTTTGACCGCGCTGAGCGCAAATTCGATCTGATGCAGGAGCTAGGCACTGATCTCGTTCTTGTGTGCTCGAATATATCGCCGGTTGCTATGGGCGGCCTTGATCGGGCAGCCGATGACTTCCGCGAGCTTGGCGAGCGGGCAGCGCGCCGCAATTTGCGCGTGGGTTACGAAGCGCTCGCCTGGGGTCGCCACATTAACGATCATCGCGATGCCTGGGAGATTGTGCGCCGCGCAGATCATCCCAATGTCGGTCTGATCCTCGACAGCTTTCATACGCTGGCGCGCAAGATTGACGTGAATTCCATCCGCTCCATTCCAAAGGAAAAACTCTTCATCGTCCAGATGGCAGACGCGCCGCTGATCGATATGGATCTGCTTTACTGGAGCCGTCACTATCGCAATATGCCGGGAGAGGGTGACCTGCCGGTTCTGGATTTCATGCGCGCCGTGGCCGCGACCGGCTATGACGGCTATTTCTCGCTGGAGATTTTCAACGATCAGTTCCGCGGTGGATTGCCCGCGTCCATCGCGGCTGATGGCCGTCGCTCGTTGATTTATCTTGGCGATCAGGTGCGTCGTGTGGAGCCTGAAAACCGGCTGACTGTGACCGATATGCCTGCAAGAGCCAAAGTGGAACGCGTCAGCTTCATCGAGTTTACGGCCCATGCCGATAGCGCCGATAGGCTTGCATCGGTGCTGGGCGCCTTGGGCTTTCAGCTCGCTGGCAAGCACAAAACCAAGGATGTGGCGCTCTATCGTCAAGGTGAGATCAATCTGGTCGTCAATACCGATATACGCGGCTTTGCAAGCTCGGCCTATGCTGTTCACGGCACAACGGCCTATGCCATGGGCCTTGTCGTCGATGATGCTGCAGCCGCGCAAGCAAGAGCAGTTGCATTGGGAGCAGAACCGTTCGAACAGCCGCTCGACCCCGGCGAGATCGGCATGCCAGCGATACGCGGTGTTGGCGGTGGCCTCATCTATTTCCTCGATGAAAAGACCGATCTGGGTCGTATCTTCGATATAGAATTCGAACCGGTCGCAGCGACTGGCAGCTTCCATGGGGTGGGGTTGACCCATATCGACCATGTCGCCCAGACGATGAAGTTCGATGAGCTTTTGACCTGGCTTCTGTTCTACACGTCGCTTACGGAATCCCGGAAATCGCCTATGGTTGATATTGTCGATCCGGGCGGCGTCGTGCGCAGTCAGGTCGTTGAAAATGACAGCGGCTCGCTGCGGATTACGCTTAATGGTGCTGAGAACCGCCGCACATTGGCTGGTCGGTTCATTGCAGAAACCTTCGGTTCAGGTATTCAGCATCTGGCATTTGCTACTGACGATATTTTCGCGACAGCCGCAGCACTGAAAGCCAACGGCTTTCATACGCTAGAGATTTCGCCCAACTACTATGATGATCTCGAAGCGAGGCTCGGCCTTGATCCGGATTTCACGGATAAGCTCAAAGCCGCCAATGTGCTCTATGATCGCGATGAAACCGGCGAATATTTTCAGCTCTATAGTCCAACCGACGATCAGGGCTTCTTCTTCGAAGTTGTGCAGCGGCGCAGCTATAAGGGCTATGGCGCTGTGAATGCCATCTTCCGCATTGCAGCGCTTCGGCGCTATCTGAGGCCCGATGGCATGCCCAGGATGATGCTCTGAGGCAATATCGCGATACGACCACGAGCTACTGCCTGAATATTTCAGTTGCGCGCCGCAAACATTTAAGTGTTTGCGGCGCGTTTCATTATTATGGAAAACTATTTTAAGTCGGCTCGCTGGGCTAATAGAACCTTCCTTGATAAATTCTATATAAATTATAGGTTTTTCACGAATGTGAGAGACCATGACCAAAAATACGTTAGAAATATCAACGGATGTGCTTGTTGTTGGAGGAGGGCCAGCGGGTTGCTGGGCCGCGTGGAATGCTGCTGCAAACGGTGCGAGCGTCGTACTCGTAGAGAAGGG
This sequence comes from Brucella sp. 22210, assembly GCF_052045675.1. Lineage (NCBI taxonomy): Bacteria > Pseudomonadati > Pseudomonadota > Alphaproteobacteria > Hyphomicrobiales > Brucellaceae > Brucella > Brucella sp. 22210. The sequence continues at coordinate 27,580 of NZ_JBQEPD010000006.1, read as the reverse complement.
TTATGTTGGCACGAGCGGTGCTACCGCTGCCGGTAACACCACGACGATTTACACACGTCGCGGTAGTGCCGAACGGAGTGCGACGGTCTCACAGAGGGTGCGGTTGGGGCAAGGGTTCGCAGAACAAGAGCGCATCGAGCGCGTGCTTGACCGGACCTATGAGAACCTCGATTTGCTCGCCCAGTGGGGCTACGATTTTCCAACTTACGAAGATGGAACACCCTATCGCGGAATGCTGCGGGGACCCGACTATCTGCGGTTTATGCGGCAGAAGCTCATCAAGGCGCGTGTCCAGATCGTCGACCATTGCCCGATCGAAGAACTGCTTGTGTCGGACGGAGTGATTGCAGGTGCCATTGCGCGATATCGGCGATCTGGTGAAACTCTGCATATCCGTTCAGGTGCAGTTGTGATCGCTACGGGCGGCTGTGCTTTTCGAAGTGGCGCGCTTGGCACCAACAACCTCACTGGCGATGGTTATCTTATGGCTGCGGAAGCGGGTGCCGTTCTTTCCGGCATGGAGTTTTCGGCGCAGTTTGGCATTTCTCCCGCCTATTCAAGTGTGACGAAAGGCGTTGTCTATTTCTGGGGCACTTTCAGTGACGAACAAGGCAATGAACTTTCTGCGGCAGGGGATCGCCAAAGCGTTGTCGCGCAGGAATTGATCAAGGGCCCGGTCTATGCGGTGTTGGACAAAGCGCCGCCCCGCCTTCAAGAGGGCTTTCGCCGGGGGCAGCCGAACATTTTTGTACCCTTCGACCGCATGGGGATTGACCCATTCACGCAACGTTTTCCCATCACCCTTCGTCATGAGGGCACGGTTCGCGGAACAGGTGGCCTCAAGATTGACGGTCGTACAACGACGACAATCCCCGGTCTGTTTGCCGCCGGCGATGCCGCTTCCCGTCAGGGCATGTCTGGGGCTTCGAGCGGCGGTGGCGGACCGAACTCCAGCTGGGCGATGGCGACAGGTTCCTGGGCTGGCGAGGATGCGGCGAAGTTTGTGCAATCGCTTGGTGCAAACTGGCGCGACCGGGCTGTGCGTTCCGCCAATGCGCAATTGAGCGAACGGGCCGATCAGGCAACTGGCGATGTCGATGCGGTTTTGGATGATGTCAAACAACAGGTTCTTCCGCTGGATGGCGGGTTTTTCAGGAATCATGATCGTCTGGTCGCCATGTCTGACAGGTTGACCGCACTTTGGCAGGACGGGTCCTGGCGATCGCAACGCTCAACGAAGGTGCGTGAGGTTGAAGCGCTTATCGCAACCGCTCGCTGGGCAACCCATAGCGCGCTGTTGCGTAAGGAAAGCCGTGGCTTGCAGCGCCGTACGGATTTTCCGGAAGCAAATCCCACCATGGCGAAGCCGATCGACTCCGGTGGTGTCGACAACATCTGGGCTTCGTTCCAGAGCGCAAATCGAGTGAGTGCAGCATCATGATTGAGATCGTTAGTGAAGACCGCTGCATCAAGTGCGATCTTTGTGTTGAGGCCTGTCCGGACGATGTGTTCGAGGCTGTTCCCGATGGCGCTCCCATCATCGTTCGGCAGTCCGACTGCCAGACCTGTTTCTTGTGTGAGCTTTTTTGCCCGACAGACGCGCTCTACGTGTCGCCTCTTTCGGAGGCAATTGAAGGCGCGACAGAGAGCGAACTCATCGCACGAGGTGTGATGGGCAGCTTCCGCCGAGAGATGGGATGGAAAAATGCCAAGCCGCGCGGAACGGCTGGCGACTGGAGTTACCGGATCTTCGAGACCGGCAAAATCATACCCTGACTGGAGAAATATATGAGACGTTTTCTATCAACCATGCTGTTGGCTGTCGGCGTTCTAACAGCTGCGGTGGCGCCATCGCATGCAGAGGATGCGCCTGCGACTATTCGCTTTGGTGATGTGGGCTTTGGGTTCGGAACGCCATTCGGCGTTGGCCTTCAGGCTATTGCTGACGCGAAGGGCTTTATCGCCGACGAATTCAAAGGCACCTCCACCAAGATCGAGTTCACCTATTTCACGGGAACAGGCCCAGCCATCAACGAAGCGCTGTCTAACGGTCAACTGGACTTTGCGTCCTATGGTGCGGTTCCCAATATTATTGGCAAGGCCAATGGTCTCGATACTGTCATTCTGGCGTCCTATGGCGGCACCACGATCTTTGGCGCGTCCAGGCCGGACCTCGACATCAAGACGATTGCCGACTTGAAGGGCAAAAAAGTCGCCATCCAGAAAGCGACCATCATTCACTGGGCGCTGATTACGGCTTTGAAGAATGCTGGCCTCTCCGAAAAAGATATCACCATCGTCGATCTGAAAAATGCGGACCAGCTTGCGGCTATTGCAGCAAAGAGCGTCGATGCCGTATTCGGTGCAGACTTCCTGCTTCCACTTGAGGATAAAGGTCTGGCCAAGATCTTCTACAAATCCTCTGCTGTTGGCGCGACCGGCGACGGTTTCGGCGCATTCCTCGTCACCGACAAGTTCCGTAAAGCCTATCCGGAAGCAACGCAGAAAGTCGTGACGGGCTTTGTCAAAGCCGCGCAATGGCTGTCGGATGACAAAAACCGGGAAGAGGCATTCAGTATCTGGTCGCGGGCAGGGTCGCCAATAGAGGTCATTCGCAAGTCCAATGAAGGCGGCGAGCTTGGTAAGAAATACAATCCGCGTCTCGATGGTTTCTTTGCGGCGCGTTATCGCAGCGGCATCGACTTCGACAAGCAGCAGAAGCTCATTAGGCATGATATCGATCTCGATACATGGGTCGATAGAAGCTATGTGGACAATGCCGTCAAGACATTGAACCTTCAGTCGTTGTGGCCTGATCGTTCCGCGACGGGTGAACTTCTGAACTGATCGGAGAAAGCTGATGGCGACGTTCGAAGCTGGAGCCGACTTTAGCGTCTCCCGGAGAATGAAAGGCGAGCGACTGGCGAAACTGCAGTCTCGCATTGCAAGCTCAGTTCTGGCCTTGACCGGGCCGGTTTGCTTGCTGGTTCTCTGGTGGATTGCGTCGGCCCATAGCTGGATTTCGCCGCAAGTACTTCCGCGTCCGGATTGGGTCTTCAATACGTTTCTGGATCTTCTGAAGGATGGCGACATATTCTCTGCGGCCGTCGTCAGCTTCCAACGCATTGCCGAGGGATTTTTGCTTGGCGCATCCCTTGGCTTTGCGTTCGGTTTCCTGATTGGGAAATCTAAAATCGCAGAGGCCTATCTGGGGCCAAGCTTCAGAGCGCTTGCCGCAGTACCCTCACTTGGGTGGTTGCCAATACTGATCCTGCTATTCGGTATCGAAGAAAGCGTGAAGATCATCATCCTTTCTAAAGCCTGTTTCGTGCCCATGGCTATCAGTACGGCCGAAGGAGCAAGGAACATTCCTAAAGGGTTCAACGAGGTTGCCGACATTCTCGGCCTCCGTGCGCGCACCCGGTTTTTCAAGCTGACAATCCCGGCCATGGCGCCCTATATCGCGAGCGGCGTCCGGCTTTCGCTCAGTCAGGCATTTGTTTCCCTGATCGTTGTGGAAATGCTCGCCGGCACTGACGGGCTAGGTTACATGATGGTCTGGGGCCGCACGCTCTTCCAGCTCGATATCGTTATTGTCGGCATGATCGTTGTGGGCGTTGTCGGCTTTGCCCTCGACCTTCTCCTGAAACGTGCCGAGGCGCTGATGCGGAAGGGTAGCCATGTCTAAGGCTGGGTCCTCTTTGCGGGTTCCTCGTGGCGCAGTGGTGCCGCTTGCGGCGGTCGCCGTTTGGTGGGGTGGCGTATCCGCAGGGCTGATCACTGGCCCCATGGCCATTCATCCCTTGCAGGTGCTGGAAGCGCCGTTCTTTGACCCTTCGGGGCGCGAATTGTGGGCGGGGCTTTTAGCAAGCATTGTTCGCGTGATGATCGGTGGCACTATCGGGTGCATTGCTGGGCTTGCACTCGGCTATGTGGTTGGCAGCTACCGCTGGGCCGGTTTGGCGTTTGCACCGTCTATTCATGCCGTGCGTCAGGTGGCGCTCTTTGCCTGGATACCACTGCTGACGGCATGGTTTGGAAATGGTGAGGGCACCAAACTTGTGTTTACCGCTCTCTCGACATTTTTCCCGCTCTTTCTGGCAACAGAGCAGGGTGTGCGGCAGGTGCCGTCCTCGTTGATAGAAGTTGCCGACACATTGAATTTGCGGCGCTGGACCCGCATTCGCCGGCTTTGCCTGCCGTCGGCGCTTCCGAACATCTATGTTGGTTTGCAGATTGCCGCGCTATCAGCCTGGATCGGAACTGTCGGTGCTGAATATGCTATTGGAAATGGTCGTGGATTGGGCAGCTACATTGCCAGCGCACGCGATCAATTCCGCATGGACATTGTGATTGTCGGCGTCTTCACCCTGGCAACGGGCGGCGTCTTGCTTGCATCCATCATTCGCCGTGTTGCGGCGATTATATCGCCCTGGAGCTCAGAGAATTGACGAACGCCCTTTCAATCGAACATGTCAGCAAGTCCTTTGTTCTGGATGGCGCACCTCGCCCGGTGTTGAGGGATATCAATTTTCAGGTCGGGCACAACGAGATCATATCCATTGTCGGTGCGTCGGGCTGCGGAAAATCCACGTTGCTGCGGCTGATTATCGGACTGGATGGTGACTATCGCGGGTCGATTACGCGTGGCTACACTGACAAAACATCACCGACAAAGATCGGTATGGTCTTTCAGGATCATCGCTTGTATCCATGGCTGACTGTTGAGGGCAATGTCGAGTTGGCTTTCGACAAGTCTGATCTTTCGCCCGCATCCAAGCGCGAAAGAGTACAACATTACCTCGCGCTCGTCGGTCTCAGTGACTATGCGAAGGCCTATCCGAAGCAGCTTTCAGGCGGGATGGCTCAACGCGCGGCGATAGCCAGAGCGCTGGCGCAAGAACCCGATATTCTGCTTATGGATGAACCCTTCGGTGCCTTGGATTCCATCCTGCGGATGCGCCTTCAAGATGAACTTTTGTCTATCTGGGAGAAGAACAAGGTCTCCATCATTATCGTCACGCATGATGTGGAAGAAGCGCTTTATCTCGCTGACCGGGTTTTGATCATGGAGCCAAATCCCGGTCGGGTGCGTGATGTGTTCGATGTCGGACTACCGCGTCCGCGCGACCGCAGCGCGTCCATATTGGCTGATCTGAAAAAGCGCTGCCTCGCAATGCTGGTTTGAACCGCTGCAGACCTTCTAAATCATGATTTCCCAAGCTGTCTGAGCGCCGCTCTGCACAGTTCCGAATATGAACGGAATCGCTTGACTCGCTCAAAACGATCACTAATGTTCACATTGGGAGCAGGACATGAGCGAAGCAAGAACACGTTTTCCGCAGGAACGTCACCGGCAGATGATGGACGTCATCGCCGACGCGAAGCGTATTGGCACCTCGGATCTGGCTGGCATCATGGGTGTTTCGCTTCCGACATTGCGTCGTGATCTCATCACGCTGGAACAAGCCGGGTTGATCCTGAGAATTCACGGCGGGGTCGTTGCCCGCGGTGCGGGCGAGGGCGTTGCCGAGCCGATGTTTCTCGAAAAGCTGCGCATAAGCCAGAGCGCCAAGGCGCGGATTGGCGAAGCTGCTGCTGCTTATGTTGCCAATAATTCCACCGTTATTCTTGATTCCGGCACGACAGCGCTTTCTGTCGCGCGCGCGCTTGCGGGCAGGGCGATCACGCTTGTAACGATGGACCTGAAGATTGCCGAAGCGGCGGCTGTTGGCGCAACGGAAGTGCATATCATCGGCGGGCGGGTCAGAAATGACTATTATTCGCTCATCGGGGCCTGGGCCACGGAAACGTTGCGCCATATCCGCGCCGATTGTTTCTTTCTGTCCGCCGACTGTGTCGATCTTGACGGTGTTTCCACGTCTACCGTCGAGGAAGCAGAAGTGAAGCGCGCAGCAATCGCCATTGCACAAAAAACGATACTTGTCGCCGATCAGCGTAAACTTGGATGCCGCAGTTTTGCGCCGGTTTGTGGGCTGCAGGATTTGAGCGGCTTTATCACCGATATTGGTTTTGAAGGCTCTTTGCAGCCTTATCGCGACCAACTGCCTTTTCTGGAAACCGTTTAACGGGCGCCTCGGGGAGGAACTGAAATGCTAATCGCCAAACACGTTTTCGCCCGCTAGGCGGGCCAAGGCAACCAGCGCAGGGGAGAGCGCCAATGGATGCAAGACAGGACACGACGGGCAATTATCTGAAGGGGCTGGCCGTTCTGGCTATTGCCATCTTTGGAGTGTTGAGCCTGCTCGCGCCGGGCTTTCTAACGGCTGCAAACCTCAATTCAATGGGATTTCAGTTTCCTGAATTCGGGCTGCTTTCGTTGGCCGTTCTGCCGACGATGGTGTCTGGTGGCATAGATCTTTCTGTCGTGGCCACAGCCAATCTCGCCGCTATCGTCGCAGCGGTGATGATGAGGGCCGGACCCGAACTCGCCATCCTCGCCATTCCGGTTGCGCTTTTGATCGGTGTTGCATGCGGGCTGCTCAACGGCTTTCTGATTGCCTATCTGCGCCTGCCGCCAATTCTGGCCACGCTTGGCACGATGCAGCTGTTCTCCGGGATTGGTATCGTAATTACCGGCGGCCCTGCAATTACGGGCCTGCCACAGTGGTACACAGCCTTTGGCAACTGGTCGGTCGGCGGCATGGTGCCACTGCCACTCGTTCTGTTTGTGGCCACAGCGCTTCTGTTGGGCTTTCTGCTTAAGAGAACACCGGTTGGTATCCACCTGCGGCTGTTCGGAGCCAATCCCGTCGCATCCCATTTTGCGGGCACGCGCGAAAAAGGTCTGTTGCTTCGTATCTACGCTATTGCCGGTTTCATCGCATCGATTGCGGGGCTTGTTGTTCTGGCGCGTGTCAATTCCGCCAATGCCGATTATGGTAGCTCCTATCTGCTTCTTGTCATTCTCATCAATATTCTGGCAGGCGTTTCGCCAGCCGGCGGCTTTGGCACCGTGACCGGTGTGACGCTCGCCGTCATCTGTCTCCAGCTCATATCGAGCGGACTGAACTTTCTGTCGTTCAGTGCGTTTTCACGCGATCTGTTCTTTGGTGGCCTGCTTGTGGTCGTCATGTCGGCACGCGTTCTGGCAGGCCGACTTGGCCTTGCGTCCGTTTTCCAAAGAAAGGCCCGAACGGCATGAAAAATCGATTACGTTCAACGCTCGAAGCATTGATGTTGACGCCTGGTCTGTCGGGCCATGAGGATCGCGTGCGGCGTCTCATCGCCCGCGATCTGGCTGATCTGCCGCTCGAATTTGCAACCGACCGTCTGGGCAATCTGATTGCAACGATGAAGGGGGATGAAAATGCGCCCTCCGTCATGCTGTTTGCGCATACGGATCAGCTGGGCTTCATCGTGCGCAAGGTTGAGGACAATGGCCTGATCCGTATCGAGCGGTTGGGCGGTATTCCGGAAAAGGCGTTGCCTGCGCAAGCGGTGCTATTTTGTGTCGGCGAAGGGCGCGATATTCACGGCGTCATTGCAAATAAGAGCCATCATGCCACGCCTGCCGAAGAAAAATACAAGGTTACGCCCTATGCCGAACTTTTCATTGATGTCGGCGCGGAAAGCGCTGCGGATGTAAAGGCGCTCGGCATTGAGATCGGTACGCCGGTGGTCTATGCACCGCGCGTCGTCCATCTCAACGAAAATCGCGTTATCGGAACGTCGGTTGATGACCGGGCAGGTTGTGCCGTCGTGATGGAAGTTGCCCGTCAGCTCGCGAAAGGTGGTCCACGACCAACCGTTCATTTTGTTTTCGCGGTTCTGGAAGAGTTCAACCTGCGTGGTGCCATGGTCGCAGCGCAGGCTATCAAACCCGATATCGCCATTCAGCTCGATATCGGGCTCAATGCTGATACGCCGGATATGGCTCATCGCGGTGAAATTCAGTTGGGCGGCGGTCCGGCCATCAGCCTTTACTCTTTCCATGGCCGCGGCACGCTCAATGGAACGATCCCCCATCCGGCACTGCCGAAACTATTCTCCGACACCGCTGCCAGCGAAGCTATTCCGTTGCAACGTACAGCTCATACAGGCGCATTGACGGATTCGTCTTATGTGCAGCTCGTCAATGAGGGCGTTGCCTGTATCGATGTGTGTTTCCCGTGCCGTTATACCCATACGGCGCTTGAAATGTGCGATCTGCGTGATCTTGAAAGTCTCACTGTGCTTCTGGTCGCGGCTATTGGCAGGATCAACAAGGACTTCAGCCTCGACAGGGATCTTTACACCTGATGCGGTATTATCTGGGCATCGACATCGGCACATTTGAATCGAAGGGCGTTCTTTCCGATGAGGAAGGAAGGATCGTCGCTTCTGCCGCACGTCCGCATCGCATGCTGGTTCCACAACCGGGTTGGGCGGAACATGATGCTGAACAAAACTGGTGGGGTGAATTTTGTTCGATTAGTCGTGAATTGATCGAACAAAGTTCAGTGGCGGCCAGCGATATTCGCGCAGTCGCGGCCAGCGGCATTGGCCCCTGTATGCTGCCAGTTGATGAAAACGGCGCTCCGCTCATGAATGCCGTTCTTTATGGCGTCGACACGCGCGCGGCTGCTGAGATAGAGGAACTGACCGCTGAAATCGGGCTTGAACGCCTGATGCGGGAAGGCGGCAATGCGTTGACCTCGCAATCGGTTGGCCCAAAAATCCTTTGGTTGAAGAAGAACCATCCTGATATTTTTGACCGCACACACAAGTTCCTCAATTCCTCCTCCTTCCTCGTTCACAGGCTGACGGGGAACTATACGATTGATCACTATTCCGCGGCCGGATTCTCGCCGCTTTATGACGTTGCACGGCAGGACTGGACTGACGATTTTGCCGAACGCATCGTTTCACGTGAGCAACTGCCCGATCTCCTCTGGACAACCGACATTGCGGGAACGGTGACGCCGCAGGCCGCAGCCGCGACCGGGCTCGCTGTTGGAACGCCTGTGATCGCGGGCACCATTGATGCCGCCGCTGAGGCTGTAAGCGTTGGCGTGCAGAAGTCTGGCGAAATGATGGTCATGTATGGCTCGACCATGTTCATTATTCTGGTCACGGATCAACGCATCGCTGATACGCGGCTGTGGTATGCGCCTTGGCTTTTCCGTGGAGAACATGCCTGTATGTCCGGCACGTCGACCAGCGGAACGCTGACGCGGTGGTTTCAGGAGCAGTTCGCTCGCGAGTTGCCCGCCGCCAGCGCCTTGCAAGCCCTGGCGGAAGAAGCCGCATCGTCACCGCCCGGCGCAAAAGGGCTTTTTGTCCTTCCCTATTTTTCCGGTGAGAGAACACCAGTTCATGATCCGTCAGCACGCGGCATGATTTTCGGTCTCGATCTAACCCATAAGCGCGCTGACATTTATCGCGCGCTTCTTGAAGGCGTCGCTTATGGCGTCAACGACATCTTCGACACCTATCACGCAGCAAATGCTCCGCTGGAGCGCATCGCTGCTGTGGGCGGCGGCACAAGAAATGCAGTCTGGTCACAGGCCATTTCCGATGTCAGCGAAAAGCTTCAGCTTGTGAGAAGCAAGACTATCGGTGCGGCCTACGGAAACTGTTTTCTGGGGGCGCTTGCGGTGGGTGATGTGGCGAAAGCCGATATTGAGCAATGGAACCCGGTTGAAAGGCGCATTGAACCTGATGCGGGAACAAAGCACGTCTACCAGCAGGGTTTTGAAACATTCAAGAAGCTCTACGAGCGGACTGCCGATCTGATGCGGATCGCATCGGCTTGAAGAGAGGCCGGACGCAGTCACGCGTCCGGAAAGGAATTGGTGAAAGCCGCAGAAGCTTCGCCAGAATACAGCCTGACTGATTGCCGGGGAGGCAAGCAGGGGTGAACCAACGGAGGGAATAACAATGAATATCAGCTTGAGGAAAATGGCAGCCGGTCTTGCCGTCAGCGCAGCTATTGTTGCTGGTGGTGCATTCTATGCGAACGCGCAGGACGCAAAACACACCATCGTCACTGTCGTCAAACTTTCCGGCATTGCCTGGTTCAATCGCATGGAAACCGGCGTGAAGGAATATGCCAAGGAAAGTGGAAATAACGCCACCCAGATTGGACCCGCTTCGGCTGACGCTGCCCTACAGGTTCAGCTGATCGAAGACCTGATTGCCAAAAAGGTGGACGCGATCACCGTGGTGCCGAATTCCCCGGAAGCTCTGGAGCCCGTGCTCGGCAAGGCGTTGCAGGCCGGGATCAAGGTAATCGGCCACGAAGCATCAAGCATGAAGAATGTCACCTATGACGTCGAAGCTTTCGACAATGGTGCCTATGGCGAACATCTAATGAAGGCACTGGCCGAAGCTATGGGCGAAGAGGGCGAATATGCGGTGTTCGTTGGCCATCTGACGGCAAAAACCCACAATGAATGGGTTGATGCAGCCATTGCCTATCAGAAAGAGCATTATCCGAAGATGAAGCTCGCGACTGATAAGATCGAGAGCAACGAGCAGCAGCAGACGGCCTATGCCAAAACCAAGGAACTGTTGAGAACCTATCCGAATCTCAAGGGCATTCAGGGCTCCGCAGGTGAAGATGTCGCCGGTGCGGCGCTTGCAGTCGAGGAAGCTGGTCTTGAGGGCAAGGTCAAGATTGTCGGCACCAGCCTTGTTTCGGTTTCAGGCCCATATCTCGAAAGCGGCACGATTAACATGATCTCGTTCTGGGACCCGGCCAAGGCTGGTATCGCCATGAACAAGCTCGCCGCTATGGCCATTGATGGCAAGGCCGTAACCGATGGCATGGACCTTGGTGTCGAAGGCTACAACAAGGTTCAGCTCAAGGATAAGGTTGTCTATGGCCAGGCTTGGGTCGATGTGACCAAGGAAAATATGGGCAATTACGACTTCTGATCCATGGACAATGGGCCGCCGGGACAACCGGCGGCCTCTATGGGAGAGCTGCATGAGTGATACGCAGAATTCCGGCGCTTTTGTTCTGGAAATGCAGGCTGTTGCCAAGTCTTACGGTCCCGTACGGGTGTTGGAAGATGTGGGTTTAAGCCTGCGACCGGGTGAGGTGCGCTGTCTTGCCGGTGAAAACGGGTCCGGTAAATCGACTTTGATCAAGATATTATCCGGTGTCGTTTGTGCCGACGCCGGGACGGTCACGATTGGCGGCAAGTTCATCGAAAATGACGCGAAAGCCGCGATAGCAGCGGGGCTTTCAGTCATCTATCAGGACTTTGCGCTTTTCCCCAATCTGACTGTTTGGGAGAATGTCAGCTTTCTGGCGGCAGTGACCGAGAACAAGCGTTTCTTCAATCGCATGTCGGGACGTAAACGGGCGATTGAAACGCTTGCACGAATGAAGGTCGATATTGATCCCGATATTCTGGTGGAAAGACTGCCTGTTGCTTCCAAGCAGCTGGTTGCCATTGCGCGTGCGCTTGCCAATGATGCGCGCATTATCGTTATGGATGAACCCACCACGGCCTTGACCCGCAGCGAGGTCGCCAAGCTTCTTGATATCGTCTTTGCGCTGAAGGCGGAAGGCGTTGCCTTTCTGTTTGTCAGTCACAAGATCGAGGAAGTTTTTGCTGTTTGCGACAGCGTCACGGTTCTGCGTGATGGTCATGTCGTGGTGGCAGGACCGATTGACGAATTCGATCCAGCGCGTCTGGTAGAGGCCATGTCCGGTCGACCAATTGACAGCCAGCGTCTGGCGCGTGAGGTGGTCACGCCTTCGGAAGCCATATTCAAAGTGCGCGATCTTGGGCGACGCGGCCAGTTCGCCTCCATCAATCTCGATTTGCGCGCGGGCGAAATCATATCCGTCGTGGGCCTTCTGGGGTCAGGGCGAACGGAACTTGCGCTGGCTTTGTTTGGATGCCTTGCGCCGGACGAGGGCCGCATCGAAGACGTGAATGGACCCCTGCATCTCATGGCTCCTGCAGACGCGATGGAACACGGCATTGCCTATGTGCCGGAAGATCGTCTGACAGAGGGCCTTTTTCTCAATCAGCCGATCCGTGAAAACATCATCGTTTCAAGTCTTGATGCGGATACTAAAGGTGGCATTGTCAGCGCGTCGAGCCTCACCGAGCGCGCGCGCGAAGCCGTTAAGCGGTTGCGTATCAAGACACCCAGCGTCTTCCCACCTGTGGTGACGCTGTCAGGCGGCAATCAACAGCGTGTCGTTCTGGCGCGATGGATGGAGAGAAAACCGAAGCTGCTTATCCTCAATGGTCCAACAGTCGGCGTCGATGTTGGTTCCAAACGGGAAATCCACGAACTATTGCTCGCATTGAGCCGTTCGGGAACAGCGGTTCTGGTGGTGACTGACGACATTGGCGAAGCCATTGCACTGTCCGACACGATCAAGGTGATGGTGAAGGGGCGAATTGTTGCCAGTTTCGATGCCGGTGATATCGATGAAGAAACGCTCTATCAGGAAGTCATTCGGGAGGACCGGCCATGAACAATTCGTTGATCCGGGTGCTCTCGACACCACAGGGTGTCGTCTTTTTGACAGCAGTTGTTTTTGCGATTGTGCTGAGCATTCTCAATCCTGCGTTCTTCTCACCGGCAACGCTGATAGACCTGGCACGTAACTCACTGGTGACCGGAATATTTGCGCTCGGCGTTATGATGGTGCTGGCATCCGGCGGCATTGACGTGTCTTGCACGGCAATCGGCGCCTTTGCGATGTATGCAACGGTAAAAATCGTCATGGGTATTGATATCCATGTTCCTATTATCGCCTATTTCGGACTGGCAGCCCTCATCGGGGCCAGTCTTGGTCTTATCAATGGAATACTGGTCGGTGGACTTGGTCTACCAACACTTATCGTGACCCTTGGTACAATGAGCCTTTTTCGGGGAGCGTTGCTGACCTTCGTCGGGACGGTCTACATCACGTCAGTGCCGCGTGAAGTTATCAATTTCGCGCGCAGCATTCTGGTGCGGATGGAGAACGCATTGGGTCAGATGGTCTCGCTTCCAATGTCATTCTTTGTTCTGGTAGGGGTCGCTGTATTCGTCGCCTTCATCATGAACTTCACGCTGTTCGGGCGCAAAATCTACGCCATCGGCGGTTCTGAAGAAGCTGCCGCTCGCATTGGCATTCGCGTGGGGCGCGTCAAGCTATTGATCTATGTTCTGGCGGGCGCAATTGCTGGTCTGGCTGGCATGACCCATATGACCCTGTCGCGCATGGCTAATCCGTTCGATCTGGTCGGCATGGAGCTGAATGTCATCGCAGCCGTTGTTCTCGGCGGAGCCCGAATAACAGGTGGTCACGGTACAGTGCTCGGGACGCTGCTTGGCGTATTTGTCATCACAATGATCAATACGACGCTGTTGATGGCGGGTGTGCCATCCTATTGGCAAAAGGTCGTTATTGGTTGTCTGATTGTGGTGGGTACGGGCTTGCCGATATTGATCGAGCGATTGAGCCGGCATCGGGCGCGTCTGGCGCAGCCTTTGGGAGCGTGATAGGCGTCTATCGCGCGCGGCGAACAGTCACCGCGCGCGATTGTCTTTTCATTAGTCCTTGCGGGCTTTCTTCACGATGTTCATAAATTCCTTGGCGCGTTCCGGATCGACCGCATTCCAGGTGTTGCCATCGACCTTCAGTGAAGAACCGACAATGCAGCCATCAGCAATCTTGAGGATATCGGCGACGGTTGCATGGCGCACGCCCGTATTGGCCAGAACCGCCGTGTTCGGCAGGACCCGCTTGACGGCTTCGAGGTCCGAAACATTGGCGGCTTCACCGGTGATTGTGCCCGACACCAGCACGGCATCCGGAATGGACGAGAAGACAGCCGAACGCGCCCGGTCGGGCAGGGGGCGGCGATCCATTGAATCCGCGAATTCAGCAGATACGTTGTCCAGCATGACAAGATCCGAGCGGCCAAGACGATTGCGATAGCGCATCGTTTCACCCGCATTTGGCGTCCATGGCCCCATGTCGGAGGCATAAGTGCCGGTCAGGATTTCGCGCATGAAGGACGCACCGGTTGCCGTGGCCAAAGCGACCGAGCTTTTGGGGTCCCAGAGAACGTTGACGCCAAAAGGCTTTGCGATTTCACCACGCAGGCGGCCAATAACATAGGCCATGGTCGCCGTGGAGGCGACATCGACAGCAAGTTCGTATGGACGGTCGTTTTCGTTGCCGAACATGACAGCATCGACATCAGCGTCCTGCAAAGCAGTGAGATCGCGACGCGCTGCCTCGACGATACCTTCGATGCCAGCTTCCGCGTCATAAAGCGGAGCGCCAGGCATCGGGTTAAGATGCACCATCGCGATGATGGGCTTCTTCGTCGGGAAAAGATCAAAAAACTTGCTCATGGTGAACCCCTTTGTTGTGCCCGTCTTCGGTTCAATCCGGAGACGGCGTTAGCTTCGTATTCTTCTTCCGACCTCTGGTCGGTTGATCTTCATGCGGTCTGCGCGCAGGATTGCCGGTAGCTCTGCGTAGTGATGCAGGTAGTGATCGATTGGATTTCCGGGCTGTTCAGCCAAACCGTAGCCGACGACCTTCATGCCTGCGGCACGCGCCGAGATTGCTCCCGTCAAACTGTCTTCGATTGCTATCATCTGTGCTGGAGCAAGGCGTAACCGCTCGGCCGCAGCCAGATAAGGCTCGGGATCAGGCTTGCCATGCAGTACATCATTGATGCTGATGGAAAAGCGCAGCTTGTCTGCAATTCCAAGCGCGGCGATGTTAGTGTCGACAATATTGCGACCGGAATTTGAGACGCATACCTGCAGCAGACCATACTCCTTTGCCGCGTCCATTGCTTCCAGGACGCCCGTGATGGGCCGAAGTTCGCCCGCATGAGCGATGTAATGGTCACGAATGCGTTCGATCCATGGCTCAAAGCTCAAATCGGCTGGCAATCGCGGTTTGACCGCTTCAAAGACGGCATCCATATGGACCCCGCGAAATCGTTCTTCTGGAATATCGCTGAGATCGGTGCCGAAATGCGCCGTGCCAGCCAAAAGTGCCTTATGGTGAAGCGGCTCACTATCAACGAGCGTACCGTCAATATCCCATGCGATGGCTTCGATCGTCATCGTTGTGATTACTCTCTGTAAAGCGGCTTGAGGTTGGTGTAGATCTCGCGGAAACGTTGGTAACCGCTGTTGTAAGTCGCTGCATTTTCGGGTCTTGGCAGGATGAGATCGCCGTTTTCAACGAAAGCGGCAATTCCCGACCAGCCGTCTACGGCATCTGCGCCCACAGCCGCCGCCCAGGCTGCGCCTAATGACGAGCCGGGATGCCCTTTGAGCTGACGAATTGGAGCCTGAAGCACGTCTGCCACGATCTGCATCCAGACGCGGCTGTTCGCACCACCGTCAGAAGCGAGATATTGCTTGGGGTGGTGCCCCATATCCTGAAGCACCTCGATATGGTGGCGTGCAGCATAGGCATAGGCCTCAAGCAATGCCCGCCAAACATGGCCGACCTTGTGATTGAGACTAAGACCGGTAATGGTGCCTCGGGCGAAGGGGTCATGGATAGGCGTCTTTTCGCCAAGAAAATACGGAACAATCGCCACGCCGTCAGCGCCCGCATCGATTTTCGCGGCAAGCGTATCGAGATGCTGGTGCAAGCTTAAACCCGCATCAACTGCAGCTTGCTTTTCGCCGCCTGCAAAGTTCTCGGCAAACCAGTTGAGCCCGGAACCGCCGGTCGACATGCAGCCATTCGGCATATAAAGCCCCGGTACCAGATGGTAGTCGAGGAACATGCGCGGATCGGGCGCTGCCTTTGCAGTCGCAACCAGAATGTCCAGCGCACCGCCAAATTTGAGCAGTACCTGACCTTCTTGCGAAACACCTGCTGCAAGCGCTGAGGCAATCATATCGGCAGCGCCGCCGACGACCGGTGTCCCCTCTGCAAGGCCCGTGGAGAGGGCAGCAGATTTCGTTATTGTTCCCATGACCGCATGAGATGAAACCTTCGCTGGAACGGTCGACAAAGGCAGGTGGGTTAGGGCGATCAATTCCGGGGACAACTCGTTGGTTGCGATGTCGACAAAACCAGCTTCCAGAGCCCAGTTTTGTTCAATCCGCCGGTCTCCGGTCAGCTTCCAGTTAATGTAATCATAGGAGCCGAAAACGGTTGCGATCTTGGCAAAGACCTCCGGTTCGTGCCGTTCGATCCAGCGCAGTTTGGTGGCGACAAGCTGCTGGTTTATGCCGTTGCCAGCCTTGGCAATGAATTCAGATTCCTCGATTTCACTGCGCAGTTCGGCGACCTCAGCGGCGACACGTCCATCGCTTTGCTGAATGCTCGGTCGAAGCACAGCACCATTCTCGTCAAGGAGAACAACTGCAGGCAACATACCGGTAATACCAACGCCAACAATCTCTGAGGCTGAGATGCCTGCTGTGCCAAGCAGCTCTTGAATGATGGCACAACAATTGCTCCACCATTGTTCCGGGTCTTCTTCAGCCCAGCCGGGCTGACGCGACGTCAGGGTAACGGGTCGCGATGTGATGCCGAGCACTTCGTCCGGAAGTTGCACGAGAATGCCGATTGTAGAGGTGGTGCCGATATCAAGACCTAGAACGCAGCTCATGGAAATTTCCGGTCAAATGCCTGTAACAGGGGGAGCGATGATGATCTCGACATTCGCTCTGGAAAGCGCGCTGGCGATATTCGGAGGAGGAGCCGCGTCGCTGATCAGGGTGTCGATTTCGTCGAGATCGGCGATCCTGATGAGGGACATATGGTTGAACTTGGCGCTATGGCAGAGAAGCACCTTGCGATTGGCGCGGCGCAGGTAGACCCGTTTCAGGTCACTGTCTTCCGGCGAATAATCGAAGAGACCATCTGCCGTAATGCCCGAAACGCCAATAAAGGCGATATCAAACCACAGGCGCTCAAACTCATCGCAGGCCGACTTGCCGCAGATGGAAAGTTCTTCACCGCGGATCTGACCCGCAGGGACATAGACTTCGCGTTGTGCGCCGCCGAGAAGCTGGGCGGTCCGGAGGCTGGAAGTAAAAAACTTGACACCCACGGTGTCACACAGGGCTTCGGCGAGAAGATAAGTGGTCGAACCGACATCAAGCGCGACGCTCATGCGGCGTTCAACAAGCTCCAGTGCCTTGGCAACGATGCTCATCTTTTCGGGATTGTGTTCACGCAGGCGGGCTGAAAAGGCAGGTTCCTCGCGGTCAAGAAAAGGCTCCGGCGCATCCTCGTCGATAACCGCTCCGCCATGGGTTCGAACGAGCAAGCCATCGCGTTCCAGTTCAACGAGATCACGGCGAATGGTCATTTCAGAGACGCCAAGTTCGACAGCGATATCAACAACCTGGAGAAATCCACGCTTGCGTGCAGCGTCGACGAGATGGGCATGGCGAACACGGGCAGGCAGCCGTTTTGCTTCCGCTGGCTGGATGTCCTTTTGCTTGTCCGTCATGCTTTCCTCCGGTGGTTCGACCAGACATTCAACTTATTCATTAGGAGAAGGATCGAACAAAATCAATCGCAAAAAAACATAAACGAACATAATTTTATGTATTGCCAACATAATCAAACAGTGAATATGCTTTTTCGTGATCGATAACATTCGTTCCGAGGGTGAACAAAATGACCAACGCTGCAATGCCGGGCAAACTGGCCAGCGAACTGAACGGCAAGCGCGCCATTGTGACGGGTGCTGCTTCCGGCATAGGCAATGCGATAGCGCGTGCATTGGCGCGCCATGGCGTGCGCATCGCAATTGCCGATATCAACGGTGATGCTGCGAAACGCGCAGCAAGCGAACTTGGCGGTGATGCTGTCGGACTGGCGATGGATGTCAGCCAGCGCGCATCCGTCGAGGCGGGCTTCGATGCTCTGATCGCCCAATGGGGTGGTCTTGATATCGTCGCGGCGAATGCTGGTGTTTCAACGATGAACCGTGCCGTCGACCTCACTGACAAAGAGTGGGACTTCAATTTCGACGTCAACACACGTGGCGTGTTTCTGACCAATCAGATTGCCGCCCGCTATTTTCTCGCCAGCGGCACCAAGGGCGTGATCGTCAACACGGCGTCGCTCGCCGCCAAGATTGGGGCGCCGCTTCTGGCCCATTATTCAGCAAGCAAATTTGCAGTTCTTGGTTGGACACAAGCACTGGCGCGTGAACTCGCGCCGAATGGAATTCGCGTGAACGCGGTTTGTCCAGGTTTCGTGAAAACCTCCATGCAATCGCGTGAAGTGGAATGGGAAGCGGAACTGCGCGGCATTACCCCTGAACAGGTCATTGCCGATTATGTATCGCAGACCCCGCTTGGTCGTCTCGAAGAACCGGAAGATGTCGCTGAAGTGGTTGTTTTCCTCTGCTCGGATGGCGCGCGCTTTATGACCGGACAAGGCATCAATGTGACCGGTGGCGTCTATACGACCTAGTGCAGACAAGGCGCTTCACGCCAGATGTGAGGCGCCCACGAACAAGAATGGCTGACAAAGTGCAGTCACCTCCAGGGGAATAACGGCGGCCGGCTAAAAATGGCCCGTGTCGCTGATCGTGCAGAAGGGTAGACCTGAATGGCGTCGATCGAACTAGAACACGTCTCCAAACTATACGCCAATGGCGCCTATGGGGTGCGTGATGTCGATCTCAAGATCGAGGACGGCGAGTTTGTAATTTTTCTCGGACCATCTGGTTGCGGGAAATCGACGACATTGCGCATGATAGCAGGGCTTGAGGGCATCACCTCCGGCGACCTGCGTATTGGCGGTAAATCCGTGACGCGGCTCCCGCCAAAGGATCGCAATGTTGCGGTCGTGTTTCAATCCTATGCACTCTATCCGCATATGAGCGTGCGGCAGAATATGGGTTTCGGTCTCAAGATGCGTGGCGTGCCCGCTGCCGAGATTGCAGCCAAGGTTTCCGATGCTGCCAATATGTTGGGGCTGAACAAATATATTGATCGCAAGCCCGCCGCGCTTTCTGGGGGACAGCGGCAGCGCGTTGCGCTTGGCCGGGCGATTGTCCGCGAGCCTAACGCCTTTCTCCTCGACGAACCGCTTTCAAACCTTGATGCACAATTGCGTGCAGAAATGCGGCTGGAACTGGTCAAGCTGCATCGCAGGCTTGGCAAGACCATCATCCATGTGACGCACGATCAGGTCGAGGCCATGACCATGGGTGATCGCATCTGTATCATGCGCGACGGTGTGATGGTTCAGGTAGGCGCTCCTCTGGAGGTTTATGCCAATCCTGCGGATACGTTTGTTGCAAAGTTTCTGGCGACACCGCCGATGAACCTCATCCCCGTGCAACTCACCTCATCTGGCGAGGAAGAGTTGCAGGCAAAGGGCGATGGTGTCGATATTCGCATTCCAGCGATGCACAAGCCGCATTATGCGGCCAGCAGCGGCAAACCGCTTCTGTTAGGCATCAGGCCTGAAGACATTTACGAAGCCCAGAACAATCCCGATTGGCAGCCGCTCGATCTGACTGTCGTTGCGGTCGAAAAACTGGGCGTCGAGACGGTCGTCATCGGGCAGATTGGAAACGACAAACCGCTGGAACTGAATGCCCGCGTGAGCCGCCACTTTACCGCCGAAGTCGGGCAAAAGGTACGGTTGTTCATCGATACCAGGCCGATGCATCTCTTTGATGCCGAGACCGAAAAGGTGATCAAACGACCACCGTTAGAACCCGGCCTTGTGACGGTCTAGGAGATGGCGATGCGCAAGATAGTCATCCATACGGGCCTTTTCATCGTATCGCTTGCGATCCTGTTACCATTGCTGTGGACTCTTCGAACAAGCTTTGTTCCAGAGCAGATGGCCTATTCCACCGAACTGATGCCACAGTTCACCTTCCAGAACTATGTGGATCTGTTCACGCAAAAGCGCTTTGGCGTCTATTACCTTAACAGTCTGATTGTGGCGACGGGCTCTGTGCTACTCGCGCTGCCCTTTGCGGCAATGACGGGCTATGCCTTTGCGCGCTTCAAGACCGGCGGTCCGCTGGCCCGTTTCACCGTGCTTGCCACTCAGATGCTTCCGCCAGTGGCTATTGTCTTGCCAGCCTTCATGCTGTTCCGCTCAGTGGGCATGACCAATTCTGTGCTCGGCCTGACGATTGCTTATGCTGCAATCAATCTGCCGTTCCTGATCTGGATTCTCATGGGTTTCTTCGAGGGGATTCCTGTCGATCTGGAATGGGCAGCGCAGACAGATGGCGCCAGCGCCTGGGGTGCGTTCTGGCGTATTGTCGTGCCTGTTTCTCTGCCCGGTATCGCAGCGGCAGGTGTGCTGGGCTTCATCCTTGCCTGGAACGAATTCCTGTTTGCTCTGGTGCTGAGCGGCCCGGCGACAGCGACCGTGCCTGTTGGTCTTGCCTCTCTACAGACCTCCAACGGGGTTCAGATTGCGAAAGTGGCGGCGGGCGTCATTCTGGCCATTTTGCCGCTCGTGATCGCATCGCGTTTCATCCAGCGCTTCATCGTGCAGGGGCTCACATTCGGCAGCGTCAAATGACGCCAAGATAAATTGCATGCGGGTAAACATAACAAAGGGAACCACGAAAATGCTGAAATATGGGAACAAATTAATGGCGGGCGTCAGCCTGCTTCTTCTGGCGGGTGCAGGATACGCACAGGCGGAAACCGTCACGCTGCGCGCCCTGATGGAAGATGTGCCCGAAACGCACATCATTGAAAAACTGCTGCCGGACTTCGAGAAGGAAACCGGCATCAAGGTGGAATTTGAAAAGGTGGGTTATGGCGACATGCATGACAAGCTCGCCACGCAGCTTGTCTCGCCCGAAAGCTATTACAATCTCCTTGAGGTGGACTTCCTGTGGGCAGGCGAATTTCCCGCTGCCGGTTGGTTGACCGATCTGAAGCCTCTCGCCGAACGCGACAAACTTGATCTGTCCGAATTTATCCCCTCAACACTCGATCTGCTTGGCCGGACCGACCAGGCCATGCCGATCCTGCCGATGTACAACTACTCGATGGGCATGCTTTATCGAAAAGACCTGCTGGACGATCCAAAGCTCAAGGAAGCCTATAAAAGCGAGTTCAATGCCGAGCTGAAGAAGCCAGAAACGCTTGAAGACTATGTGCAGGTCGCCAAATTCATGAAGGCGAAGGCAAATGTTGCGGGCGCGGCCATGCAGGGCCAGCGTGGCGATCCGAACAGCATGGAGTTCTCCAACTACCTGTTCTCGGCAGGTGGCGGCTATCTCGACAAGGACCGCAAGGTTACCCTCGACAGCCCGGAAGCCGTCAAGGCGCTGACACTTTATGTCGATGCGATCAAGAATGCGGCGCAACAAGGCGCACTGTCGGCCACATTGGATGATACGATGCGCCTCATGTGCAGCGGCGAAGCTTTCAGCATGGTCACCTATTGGTGGATGCTGCCTCAGATGGACAATGCCGAAAAGTGCCCGAATGTTGCTGGCAAGGTCGGTCTTTCCGTGATGCCGGGTGGCCACGGCGAAAGCGGTGGCTGGGGTTGGGGCATTCCGAAGAACACATCACCAGAAGCACAGGAAGCAGCCTGGACTTTCATCAAGTGGGTGCAGAGCAAAAAGATCGGCGTCGCACGCGCGCTTGAGGGCCATGCGCCTGTCAGCGAAGCTGTCTACAAGGACGCCGACGTCTTGAAGAAGTACCCGTTCTATGAACAGGCTCTGGATGTCGTCGCTTCTGGAAAGTCGTTCCCGATATTCGCCTATTCGGCGCAGTATGAAGATGTTCTCGGCACGCAAGTATCGCAGGCGGCAGGCGGTGAGATTACGCCGAACGCAGCCATAAAGGCAGCCGCTTCAGGTCTGGAAGACCTTCTCAAGAAATAATGCTTTTGCCGCCCTTCCTGTTGAAAGGGAGGGCGGCAGAAAATCTTCAGTTTCATCCCGGCGGCATTCTAGGAAACGTTCGTATGTCCACGTCCACCACTGCAATCGACCGAACCTGGAAAACCGGCTGGGCGTTTTCCTTGCCAGGATTACTGACACTTGCAGTCGTCATGGGGCTGCCGCTTCTGTATGCCGTTCTCATGTCGATTTCCTCGATGACACTGATGCGGCCATCGCTGTTACCGTTCACGGGCTTTGAAAACTATGCGCGGATCATGAGCAATGCTCAGTTCTGGAGTTCACTATGGCTGACGGTCAAATATTCGATCGTCACCGTGGTTGCCGAGTTTATACTCGGGCTGGGGATCGCGCTCATGCTGAACGCGGTCGTGAAAACTAAACCCATCTACTTCGCAATCCTGACAATCCCGATGGCCATGTCTCCGGTAAGTGTCGCCCTTATCTGGCGTATGCTGCTGCAGCCCAATCTGGGTATCGTGAACCACATGATGGAGACCATAGGTCTGCCAAGGCTTGACTGGCTTGGCTCGTCGGACCTCGCGATCTGGTCTATGGCAGCCATCGATATCTGGCAGCAAACATCCTTTGTCGTGCTTATCCTTGCGGCTGGACTGGCTTCGTTGCCGCGTGACCCTTACGAGGCAGCGGAAGTAGACGGCGCTGGCAAGATTGAACAGTTCTGGTACCTGACCCTGCCGATGTTGCGTCCCGTTGCGGCTATCGCCATCATCATCCAGCTGATCAATGAGTTCCGCACGTATGATCTGACCTATGTTCTGACGAAGGGTGGCCCCGGCACGTCGACGGAAGTCTTGAGCTTCTTCGCCTATAGACAGGCGTTTCTCGGGCTCTCCCTCAACGAGGGTTCGGCAGCGGCGTTCATCCTGCTTCTGATCGTGCTCGTCATAACAATTGTCTTCTTCTGGGTTCTAGAAAACAGACGGTTTCGGGACGTCGGCTAACCCTTAGCAAGACTATGCAGTTTCAGCCTTACTTCATTTCGGGCAGAAGCAACCGTTCAGAACACCAGTTCCAAACAGCATCGACGGCCTTTCTCGGTGAGGTCGACCGTTTGCGGACAAGGTAATAGTCCGGTTCTATCATGATTGTGGGCTCGGCCACTTGCACCAGTCGTCCGGTCGCGAGGTCGGACGCAACGAAGGCTCTACATGCGAGAGCGACGCCTTGACCGGCGAGAGCAGCATCCAGTGCAAGTGCTGTCTGGTTGAACATCGCGCCTGGCAGTTTTCCTTTTGAGCCAAGAAGCTCAGGCCAGTGATTATGCGCATCGTGCAGAAGCGGCATTTCCCGAAGCTGTTCGCTTGTCAGCGGCAAAGGCCTGTCGTCGATGAGATAGGGGCTGGCAACAGCTACCAGTTCCTGACGAAACAACAGTTTTGCATCAAGCGTAGACGGAAAAGGCGGTCGTGTGAGGCGCACCGCAATGTCCACATTGTCCCGGTCGAAATCGGAAACCGCCTCCGTCGCAACGGTGCGCAATTCCACGCCTGCGAGATCCGCATGAAGTCTGGCCAGTCGTGGAATAAGAAGTTTCGCCGCGACAGTCGGCGTAACGCTAATCGTAACCGTCTCCGGTCTGTCCAGAAGCCGTCCGGTCGCTTCTCCAAGCGTATCGAAGGCACGGGTCACATCCGCCAGATAGTTCGCACCTTGCGTAGTCAGGGCTAATCCACGTGGCAGGCGATGAAAAAGCGTCAGGCCGAGATGATCCTCCAACGAACGGACTTGTTGTGCAACAGCGCCTTGCGTGACACGCAATTCGTCCGCCGCGGCACGGAAATTCAACCTGCGGCCCGAAGCTTCAAAGGCGCGCAGGGCATTTAATGGAGGCAGTTTGCGGCGTGACGGGTTCATGGATTAGCCTGTAGATTTTCTACAGTATAATGCGTTTCTTTCTGGCGCGAAAGTCTTATCGAAATTTGGCATAGTGTGCTCAATATCGAAACAAAGGAGCCTTTGATGTCTGGAGAAAAAGTTGCAATCATCACCGCTGGCGGTTCCGGCATGGGCGCTGCGGCTGCACGCAAGCTGGCGCAGGACGGATATCGCGTGGCGATCTTGTCGTCATCCGGCAAGGGCGAAGCGCTGGCGCAGGAACTGGGCGGCGTGGGCGTCACGGGGTCAAATCTGGTCAATGACGATGTGAAGCGACTTGTCGATATGGCGATGGACAAGTGGGGCAGGGTGGATGCACTGGTCAATTCTGCCGGTCACGGTCCGCGTGCGCCGATCCTTGAGCTGACCGACGAAGACTGGCACAAGGGCATGGAGGTTTACTTCCTGAGCGCCGTGCGCCCGATCCGTCTGGTAACGCCGATCATGGAAGCACAGGGCGGCGGCGCTATCGTCAATATTTCGACGGCATGGGCTTCCGAACCTTCGGCCATGTTCCCTACCTCTGCGACATTCCGGGCGGGTCTGGCCAGCTTTACGAAGATATTCACGGATAACTACGCTGCCAAGAACATCCGTATGAACAATGTACTGCCCGGCTGGATCGACAGTCTTCCGTCTACTGATGAGCGGCGCGACAGCGTGCCGATGAACCGCTATGGCACGGCAGAGGAAATCGCCGCGACGATCGCGTTTCTGGTGTCTGATGGGGCAGGTTACATTACCGGGCAGAACCTTCGCGTTGACGGTGGCGTGACCCGTTCCGTTTGATCGGTTCTCGTCTGAAACAATCAAGAAGCGGTGTCGGTCATTGGGCCAGCGCCGCTTCTTATTATATGGAGTGACGCAGAATGGAGCCCATCGAAGAAGTGGAACTTGCTGCATGGGCAGAGCTTGAAGCGGCGGCGGCGTCTCCGGAATCCGGCTTCCGTTATGTGAATCTCTGTTCGGTTGATGCCGAAAACCTCCCTCAGGCGCGAATGGTTGTGCTTCGGCGAACCGACGTGACCAAACGGATGCTTGAATTCCACACGGATACACGCAGCGCCAAATGGCGTGAATTTAGCGCGCATCCTTATGCGACCTTGCTCGGTTACTGTTCACAGACGCGTCTGCAGCTTCGGTTGCAGGGAACAGTTGAGCTTCACGCGCAGGGTAGCGCAGTTGCCGAAACAGCTTGGGAAATTCTTCCCGCTAGGACGCGTGCGACCTATGCAGGAGGCCCACCTGGAGACGAACGCGCCTTTGTGACTGACGAACAGCCCTTTGTATCGGAACTTGCAGACGGTGCCGAGGGTAAAGAGCACTTCGGCGTGCTGGCTTTCCGCGCCGACACATTGGATTGGTTTCAGCTTCGGCGGGAGGGCAATCTCAGGGCGCGATTCAGCTATGACCCTGCTGGCGTGGTAATAGCTTCCGAATGGATCAATCCTTGATACGAAACCAACTCGCTTGCAAGGTGTACTTCAAAGCTAGAACCTACCCTAGCCAGATAATTAAATCGCGTAATCTATCTTATGGAACTTACGGAAAGCCTGAGTGCACACCGCAGCCAATCAGATAACTCGTTCAGCTTTAACCCATCGCAACGACTTCAGTTCGGTTGCGTCCGTTATTCTTTGCAGCGTACAGTGCTTTATCTGCGCGTATCATCACGTCGTCAAATTTGGTCGGCGTATTTCGCGTCACAAGTCCAATCGAAACCGTCACCGATATGGACACGTTCTCTATCGCGAAACTGCTCTCAGCCACCGCATGGCGGATATGTTCCGCCGCCATTTCGGCGTCCAGACTACTTTTCTCTCCAAAGATAATAACGAATTCCTCACCACCCGTCCGAGCGATGAAGTCGTCTGCTTCCAGGACACTTTTCAATCTCTGCGCAAGAGTTTGTAGGACAAGATCGCCTGCAAAATGGCCATAGGTATCATTGATGGATTTGAACCAGTCAATGTCTAGAACCGCTACTGCGCGATGCCTCGAATTCTCGTCGTTGGATTCTATAATTGATGTACCATAAGCGATAAGTGAGCGCCGGTTTGGAAGATCAGTTAAATAATCGCGAGACGCGGCATTCTGCCAACGGCGCTTCACCTGATCGGAGCACATCAGCAGGAATGTCGTCGTCCCGATGACAGGTAGCACCGATAAGAAGACAGGCGTGACACTGTTCATCCAATGGGTGTTGTCGGCTATCGTAAAGTTCGCTTTAGTATCCAGCGATACATATAAAATTGCACGAAGTATCGTCGTAAACGCGGCCATCATATAGATGACCGACATCGCAAACCGGCTTCGGGATTGATACTCCGCCGAATGCTCTTTGCTGATCAGAATTGACGTGGATGCAAGCATAATGATGGCCCATAGAACCGATACTACGACCACACGTGCTTTGATATCTGGGACGTAAACTACATAGTAGAGAAATGCGAGCATTCCAAAAAGCGGCACCAACAACACATTTGAGTAAAGTGGCAAGCCGTGAAACCGTCTTATGGCAAGATGATACATGCTGAGCGCCGTAACGAGAACCACATTGGCGACAATGACAGTGAGATCTTTGGGCAAGTAAACTTCGGCTGCAAAAATTCCGCAACCTAATGCCACAAGAAGCGTCGCCCACTGCCAAATACGGGCGGCTGGTCGCAGAGCGGCAGGAAAATCCGACAGGATGGCACTCAGAACGCCACCATTTGCGAGAATGATCAGCATGACTGTGATATAAACTGATTTTGCGTCCATGCCCCGCCCTCTTCGATACTGAAGAAGTCGAAATGCTCCCCAGGTCGCCGGAATGCTTTATATTAAATGTGCTTATTTTCCCAAATCGAATTCAAGATAGCAAGTAGTGCCTAAACGATACTAACAACTATAATGTAGAGTGCACTCATTGTTAAATGCATAAGAATTGATAATTGCAGTATCGTAGAGTGACGCGTCGGCCTTTACCTGTTCAGCATTTTCCGCATTTGTTGATTTTCGGTGTTGAGCTTTTGGGCCAGTTGCCGTTTTAGCGTGGCATTCTCTGCTTCAAGCGCAGCCAGTTCATCCAATATGTCAGCTGGGGCTTTGGAAACGGGCTTGGCTTTCATCGGCTTGTCAGCAATCGGCTTCAAGCGACGGGGAGTATTGGTTTTTTTCTTGGCAGGGACGGGAGAAACCTTGGCTTCAACTGCGGCAGGCACTTCCGGTTCTGGCGAGGCTATGCTCACTTTTGTGGCGACAGGTTCTGCCATATCGACAACGAGAATCTTGGGCTCAGTCTTGGCTTCTATCCGTGGCGTTGGCGCGTGGACAAGTGCGGCTGGCTCATTGTCTATCGGGGAGACGGCAGGTGTTACCTGATCGGCAGATATTGGCGCCTTGGCATCCTCTTCCACTTCCCGTGCAATCGACTTCAGATCAAGGTTGCCCCAAAGCGCATTGCCGCTCTTGCGCGCACGCCGGTTCTTATATTCAACGACAACATTGCGGATTGGATTCTTCATCCGAAAATAGCTTTCTCAATCAAATTCCGTGGAGGTGCCCCGACAGGTACTGTGCTCTACCTATAGATTTAAACCTCCGTTTTCAACAATCAATCCTGCTTCATAATAGATCGCCTCATCATCCTTATGTGAGGGCATCTCTTCACAAATTGTCAAAGTAATGGCACTTATAGTTGCATTAAGCATTGTCCCATATATTCGGCACCCGGAAAGCTGACCCGAGTATCAATTCAGGAGAAACTGAACATGGCTGATGAAACCATTGTAGAAGCAAACCAGGCCGCAGCAGCTGAGCCTGTGAGCGCCAAGCCGAAAACCCGCGCACCGCGCAAGAAGGCTGAGCCTAAAGCTGCG